>JAIQGI010000085.1 GCA_020072565.1 Terriglobia bacterium | reverse complement strand
TGTCATGTACAACGAAGAGATTCATATCCAATCGCTTCGAAATAAAGGGTCCGAGGTTTTGGACTTTATTGACAAGGCCGCATAGAGAATCATGAAATCAAAAATACTTGACAGACTACCTCAGATGTCTTCGGGCCTCATCGCGACCTGAATTGCAACCGTTGGACAGCTTCTCATGGCCGGGGCAATTGGCTGGCGCCTCTCAGGGCTCATTTTCTCGGCAGTTCCGCCGCTTCAGATTGGTTTCCTCGAGTCCTTGCCATTTCGGCAAAGATCTTGGAGCGTCTTTGAGGACTTCGCGCCTTAGAGGTCAAATCACCTCCAAGACTCAAGAGCCTCAAAGGCCATCTTGGTTGCGGCTCTGCCGCTTCGTGTTCTTCCTGGCGCGGTTCCATTTTCCAACAGGTTCAATGTCCTCGCTCCAATGAATTGATCGGCAAACTTGCTGCCTTGTCGGCCTCGTGTGCGATGAGCGCAGTATAAGCCCCCTCCCTGCAGCAGATCTCCAATGCGGATCGCTTGACACTCATTCGAAGCCGGTTTACGATGAGGCATCTATAAACGAGGTATCAATAAACTATGCGTAACCGAACGTTTCTCAGCTCCGAGCTGCTGCCCGGCACGCTCGAAATGCTCATCCTCAAGACGCTGACGCGGGGACCGGCACACGGCTATGCGATCGCGCGGCACCTGGAGCGCATCTCCGGCGATGTGTTGCGGGTCGGGGAGAGCTCGCTGTATCCGGCGCTGCAGCGGCTGCTAGTCAACGACTGGGTCCGCGCTGATTGGGGAGAGTCGGAACTCAAGCGCCGCGCGCGCATCTACCGGATCACGCCGGCCGGCCGCAAGCGCCTGGCTGAGGAAGCCGAAGGATTTGCGCGTTTGACCGGGGCGGTCGCCCTCGTAATGGAGGAGAGTTAACCATGTGGATACGCCTCCGCAACAAGCTGCGCTTTCTCTTCCAGCGCGATCGCTTCGACCGCGAGCTGGCCGAGGAGATGGACTTCCACCGCGCGATGATCGAGGCGGACAAGGCCCGGCAGGGTCTCGCCCCCGAGGACGCCGCCGCCGGCGCCCGCCGCCAACTCGGAAATACGACGCTTGCCGGCGAGTCCTCGAGAGATGCCTGGATCATCGCCTGGCTCGACACGTTCTGCGCCGACGTACGCTACGCGTGGCGCATGTCGCGGCGACAGCCCGGTCTGACATTGGTCGCCATTCTGTCGCTCGCGCTCGGCATCGGCGCCGCGGCGGCGACATGGTCATTGCTTTATGCGGTCCTGCTGCATCCGTTGCCGGTTCAGGCGCCCGAACGTCTCGTCGTTGTCGGCATGACGAATCCTCCTCAACGTGGCGGCGGTGCGCGCCCTCTGAGTACTAATTTTATTTATCCGGAATACTCTGCGCTCCGCCAGACCGGCGCCTTCGACGGGCTTGCGGCCGGCGGATCGTGGTCGCTGCTGGTCGCGACGGACGGCCTGCCACAACCCGGTATCGTCTACTTCGCCAGCCACGACTACTTTGACACGCTTGGCATCCACATCCCGCTCGGCCGGAACTTCGCATCGAATGAGGATCGGCGGGGCGCCCCCCTGGTGGCCATCGTTTCCGACCGCTTCTGGCATCGTGCGCTCTACGGCAATCCAAACGTGGTGGGACGCACTATTACCATCGCCAGAAAGCAGGCGACGGTGATCGGCGTGGCGCCGCGGGGATTCCGCGGTCTGAATCTGGCTCAGGCGCCGGATGTCTACATGCCTCTGAACACAGCCGGCGATGTCGGAGAGCCGGGCATCAACTTTTTCGCCGACCCCACACCACCCGCGTCATCGCCTACAGCGTGGGTGAGAATCGTTGGCCGGCTGCGAACCGGGGTGACTGCGGCGCAGACCGCAGCGCGGCTCGACTCGCAGAGGTTCGCAGGCAACCCCCGAAAGCCGGCGTGGTTTGCATGGATCCTGACGGATGTCAACACGGCAGCGATTCCTGAAGCAGCGCGCGCGGGCATGGCACAGTTCACGCAACTCCTGGGCACCACAGTCGGGTTGCTGTTGCTCATCGGCTGCCTGAGCGTCGGGATGCTCCTGCTCATCCGGACGGAGGCGCGCAGCGACGAGTTCGCGATGCGCCTCGCGCTCGGCGCCAACCGCGCGCGCTTCGCGCGCGGCATTGCGATCGAAGGAGCTCTGCTGTCGTTGGCGGGTGCGGCCCTGGCGCTTCCGGTCACGCAGTGGCTGTTCGATGGTTTGCGGACATTTCAACTCCCGGGCGGCATCGACATCGATTTCCTCGAGCTGTCGATCGATGCGCGGGTGCTGACGGGCGCAGCATGCGGCGCGGTCGCGGCTTCGATGGTCATCGCGCTTGTGGCCGGCCTCTTCGGCTTCTCGGCCAATGTCGCGGACGTGCTACGATCGCGAGCCGGCGCAACGCCCAGGCTCACTCGCCGACGCACGCGCGCCGTACTTGTAACGGCGCAGGTTGCGGTCACCCTCGTCTTGCTGACGGGCGCGGGGCTGTTTGCGCGCAGCCTGATCGAGGCGCTGAGGCTGAATCCCGGCTTCGAAACCCGCCGCATTGTCACGGGCAGCGTATCGCTCGCCCCTTACGGATATAACACCGCGCGAGCGGCGTCATTTTTCGACGATCTTCAGGGCCGGCTGGGCGGCAATCCCGCAATTAGCGCCCTGTCGATGGCAGCATATCAAGGAGGCATGACCTCGTACGGGAAACTGACGATCGATGGCGTCGCTCGCCAATTCCCGACGACCGTGACATTCTACGGCGTGGACGAGCATTATTTCTCGACGATGGGAATGCGCGTGATCCAGGGCCGCGACTTCTCGAGCGATGATGCCCAGCACGCCCCTCCCGTCACGATTGTAAGCGAATCGTTCGCAAGCATGCTGGCAACAGGGGGCGATCCCATAGGCCGGCGGATCACCGAACCAAGCAGCCGGAAGGGCCAGCCAAACCGCGTGTTTCAGGTCATAGGCGCCGTGCCGGATGTAATCACAGACGTGGAAACGCTCAACCCGCTTGTGATGTATCTGCCGATGGCTCAGAATCCCGCCGGAGCCAGCCATGGCGGTAGCGCCACGGCCGATGCTCACGATCGATGAGCGGCTGGGGCAGCAGATGCGTCCACAGCAGTTTGGCGTGTTCGTGCTGGGCGCCCTCGGCACAATCGCAGTGATCCTCACCGTCCTCGGCATCTACGTGCTAGCGGAGTCAATGGCAATACAGCGACAGCGGGAGATGGGGATTCGTGCCGCGCTCGGCGCATGCGGGCGGCACCTTGCCCTGCTCGTCCTCACGGAAACCGCGTGGCTGGTCGGATTCGGCCTGTCGGCCGGCCTGCTGCTAGCCTGGCTGGGGGCGTCTCTCATTCGCGCCTTCCTGTTCCGCGTCCAACCGCTGGATCCGGCAACCATCGGAGTTGTCGCCGCAGTGATTCTCACGCTCGCGCTCGCCGTCAGCCTCCGGCCTGCCCGGCGCGCTGCCCGTGTAGATCTCGCACGCGTGCTTAGAGAGGAGTGAAAGGACGCTTGCTCCGGCCTGCCGTCTGGAGCGGAGCCTGCGTTGCAAGTGCATCAGAAGAAGGAGGTCAGAGGCCCCTCCTCCAGCCTTGGGGTAGTGCTGACACACACGCATCCCCGCAGGATCAGCGTGATCCACAGCAGCCAGGAACATGGGCCTCTTGCGGCGTTCGTCCGTGTTCATCTGCTGTCGGGGGAAAGGGAGGCAGTGTCTGCTTTGAGCGGGATGTTCAGGAAACGGACCAACGGCATCATCGCCGTAAATGACGTGAGGATCCGGGAAAAGAGCCTTGGGTCTTCGGCAAACTGCGGCGGATGCGTGATTGAAACCAGGTACTGCTTGTAGCGCAGCAAGTCAATGGCCGGATGATCCGGCGGAAACTCCCGTGGCGCCCGCGTCAGTTGTTCCCCTTCAAGCCTGCCGAAGATCTTCTTGAATTCACGGTTGCTGATGATCTTTCTGATCTCGTCCGAGTGCACGGCGATGTGCCGTCGGATAGCTCTCAAATCCACCGGGGCCGGCATATAGATCCCGCCGGCGATCAGTACCTCCTCAGGAGAAATGTGGAAATAGAGAGCAGCGCCGCGATGCTTCGGAATTCCTCGAGGCACGAATACAGCCGCTATTTGGGTCTTATATGGGCTCTTGTCCTGGGTGAATCGTGTATCGCGGTATATGCGGAAGATGGCGCGCCTCGGATCAGCGACCAGTTCGGGAGCAAAGACTTGCAGGGCCCCTCCCAAGGCCAGCACCAGGCCGATCATCGGTGCCTTTACCTTCTCTTCATAGAGCTCCCTGTGAGCCTGAAACCACTCGCGGTTGTTATTGCGGGACAACTGGCGCAAGAACCTCAACGTTTCCTGTGGAAAGCCAGGGAATCTTCTCTCCATAAGTAATTGTCTCCAGGCGGATGGCATTTTCCAGCATTGGAAGCTGTGAAACAAATACTTCCGTGAGCAAAGGAGTCAGGAGTCGGCATAGGGTCCCGTGACTCGATCCTCTCCATACCGCAGCGTATGGTTCGCAGCGACTGAATCAAGGAGAGACACGGACCATTGGGAAGTCTCACGGATCCTCGATACACAAGGATTTTGGGATGCCGAGAATCGGCCGGATCAAATCTAAGACCGAAAAATGTGCCTCAGATTTTCGCTCTAAAGCCTTCTGAGCGGCGCCTGACCTTCAGTTTCTCGATATCGCTCAAGTAGTTGACGTCGTCAGTCCCGAATTTCCAAATACCTCACGGCAGGATAGTGCCGCGGTCGTTGCGAATGGCGATTTTGGTCCCGTATGGGGCGGAAAGATCCGACAGATGCTGCAGAATCTGCAGGGCGGCCGGTCCCTCCGCCAATACCGGCCTGCCGCGCTGCGAGCGGGGTTTCTTCTGCCCCAGCACGATTGGCCACAGCTCGATCTTCTCGACTATGCCGGCGCGAAATGACGGGAACGCCACCACCGACTGCCAGATCTTTTCGTCAGCGGGAAATCCCGTGGTGTCGTTTCGATAGCGCCGGTCGTTGAAATCGGCCGGGGTGGCATCCGGCCCCAGGCCCAGTGGCAGGTAGTTCTCTGCGGGGAAGAAATCGAGCGTTTCGTTTTCAAAAATGAAATTGGCCAGGCTGTAGAAGATGGGCTTGCCTTTGTAAATTTCGATGCCTCGGAGAACGTGCGGACCGCTCCCGGCAAACATGTCGGCGCCAGCCTCGATGGCCGCGTGGGCGAAGACTTCCAGGAATTGAGGCGGCTTCTCCCGCTCGCCCGGGATCGATTCGTGGCAATGGACCGAAATCACGACCCAATCCGCCTGTTTCTTGGCCGCCTTGATTGCGGCAGTAATCTCACTGAGGTCCTGTTCGTTGGGAGCGGTGATGACGCCAGGCTGGTCCGCCAGCTCGAATCGGTTGCCCAGGAAGTTGATCGTGTTTCCCTGCCCGCCCCTGCGCCCTCCCATCTCGCTCATCACCGCGCGCAGCGACATCATTCCTTCCGTGTCGAGCCGGTAGGTCGTCGTGAAGCGCAATGGGTTGAGACCGGGGCGCCCCCGCACGGGTGGCCGAGCCGGTCCCGCCATGCCGAACGACGGGAAGGTTGAAGCACAGGAAATCAGGGCGACGCGGCCGATGCGGGAGTCCAGATAACCGGGTGCCCGCGCTCGCACCAGATCTTCACCCACTCCGGCGTGAACCAGGCCTGATTCCTTCACATGGCGGAGATTGATGCGCAGTCCCTCGACCCCATAGTCCACCGTGTGATTGTTGGCCATCCCGACCATGTCGAATCCAGCCCAGATTATGTCCTTTAGAATCGCGGGATCTGCGCGCATGTAGGTGCCGCCGCTCTCCGTGGAAGGAAACGGCTCGTAGTCATGGAAGAGCATTTCGAGGTTGGTGAAGGCCACATCGGCTTTGCGGATGGCGTCGATCAGCCTGGTAAACTCCCGTTCATCGAATACCGAGATCTTCTGAGTGATCAGCGAGTCTCCCGTGAGGGCGAAGGTCGCAACCGTGCCCCCCGATTGCGCAAACAGAGACAGAGCCAACAAAAGGCATATGAAAAGCGTTCCCGCGATCTTCATTGGCACTCCTCCTCGTCATTTCCGTAAGTGCTCGGTCTTCTCGAAAGGCCGGCCTGCAAGAGAAGCAAGCCCAAATGAATCGGGGGGCGTACGCCTCCAGCCTGCAGCGATCTCACCTGTCGAACCGTTGCAGCATTCGAGACTCATGCACGCCGGACGATTCCAGGTTCATATTATCTCTCTGAAGTACTTCGTTCCATTTTCATGTTTATTGAGCATGACGCAAGCAACGGATTGCTGGCGTCGAACCTTGTGGGGTGGCGTCTGGCAGCCGCGACCCACTTAGAAGGACGGGCCCAAAGAGAGGTAGAGTCTCAGCTTCCCTGCCTGACCGATGCCTGCGGCCAGGCGCACGGGGCCGAGCATCGTGTCGAACACCAAACCGACGGCGCCGCCGTGGACTGTCCCGGCATAAATGGTGATTCCGGGCTGCTTGCCGATTCCAGCCAGGTTGTATTCCACGGACAGGTACCCACGGCTCATGAAGCTCAAGGGTTGGGCGAAGAGCTGGTAACGATATCCCACTCCGGCAATCGCCATCTTTGGAACAACCAGTTCGTCGCGCTCAAAACCAACGAGCCGGTACGAACCGCTGTCGGAAAATCCGTATCCACCCAGGTAGGCTCTCTCAAAGGGGGGAAGCGCGCCGCCCGATTTCAATCCCGCCAGGCGAAGCGTGATCGTCGTCTTGCCGGTCGGTGAGAAATGCTGCTGGAAATCAGCCTGAACCACATTGTAGCTCACGTCCGCGCCGAACTTCGGGGAGCGGCTGTCGACCTGGAATTCCAGGTTCATCCCGGAACGTGGAAACTCCTGCGCGTCGAGCGTATCCCGGCGGACGTGCATCCGCAGCCCGCTGAGGTTGTACCTTGGGACATTCGGATGACTCACATCTTTGGGCACGAACCTCTCCATCTCAAATCGGTATCCTACCGAGGCCTCAAAGCGTCCGAGCCGCCTCATGCCAAGCATGAGTTGTGCCCCGCCGCGTTTGTCCACGTATGGCGCGGTACCTTGCTGGACGCTTCGCTCGAAACGCTCTCGCGTCAAGATCTGCCCTTGTGGCTCAAGGAAGAGAAAGGGCAGCTTCGGATATATCAGCCGCAGTGAGACGGTCTCGTATCCGGTTTCCCCGAACCGGCCCGAGAAGGTGCCGTAGGAAGTAGTGCCAAAGAGGTCGCGCGCGCTGAACTCCGTCAGCGCCTGAAGCCTGTATTCTCGGTCGTAGCGCAGGCTGACGCCGAGACTGTTCGGGCTCGACTCCGTCAGGTGATAAATGAGGCTGTAGCGGTTTTCCCCAACGAGCTGACATTCATAATCGACCTTTTCGAACATTCCCGTGG
This sequence comes from Terriglobia bacterium, assembly GCA_020072565.1. Classification (NCBI taxonomy): domain Bacteria; kingdom Pseudomonadati; phylum Acidobacteriota; class Terriglobia; species Terriglobia bacterium. The sequence goes on along the minus strand of JAIQGI010000085.1, from coordinate 18,987 downwards.
CATAAAGGCGCGCGATGTCGATGCTGAGTTTTTCGGGTACGATCTTGTCGCCGGGCCTGCTCGCGATCTGCCGGAGGAAATAGGATGTCGGGATCTTCTGGAGCCGGGAGCGGGAGGTGGTCTCGAAGGTGATCGAGTCAATGATCGTATTGACGACGGCGGGACGTCTCCTTTCGACCACGTTCAGATTCTCCGGGCCGACCAGTGCGCGGATCTTGTCAATGTTGGCTTCGGCGGCGGAAACGCCGCGCTGGATGATCTCGGGCATGCGCGCGTAGCTGGTGTGGAAATAGCCGTTCAGATCGGGACGCACCACCAACTGGGCATACTTGTCGTGTGGCCTTACGGTCTGCTGGGTGAGCAGCCCGAGGGATTGATCGATCACGTTGAACGCATTGCGAACCTCCTCGACCTCCAGACTCGGCGAGGTGACATCCACCGCGATCACGATGTCGGCGCCCATTTCCGCAGGTATATCCGCAGGCAGGTTGTCGGCCAGGCCTCCATCCACCAGCAGCATGCCATCTTTGTTCACCGGCGTGAATATGACGGGTTGGGAGATCGAGGCGCGGATCGCCTCGCTCAAACTGCCGCGCTTGAAGATGTAAGGCGCTCCCGTCAGCAGATCCGTGGCCACCGCTCGAAACGGTATCGGCAGCCGATCGAAATCATAGCCGGCGGCCAGCATGGACTCGAGCGTGTATTGGTTGAGCAACTCGGTCAGCTTCTGCCCTCCCAGGAATCCCAGCGGCAGGCTGGGATTGAGCCCCTGCAGGTTCAAGTGGGCAAGCTGGCGCAGGTTCTGGCCCTGCAATAATGGCGCTCTGGCCCTCTCCGGCTGATTGCTGAAGATATCTTGCCAGTTCGCCGTAATAAATGTCTCGATCTCATCGGCAGAGTAGCCGGCCGCGAAGAGTCCTCCGACGATCGAGCCGAAGCTGGTGCCGGCGATGCAATCGATCTTTATCCCTTCGCGCTCCAGCACCTTGAGGACCCCGATGTGGGCGGCGCCTCGAGCCCCACCGCCGCTGAGGGCCAGGCCTATGCGCTTGCGTGGTTGCGTCACGCCCTGGGCCGGCAGCGTAACAGCGGAGAAGAACTGCATGAGCATCAGCGTCTGAAAAATCCTCAATGCCCTTCGTTTCGAGACGGTCAGCATGGATATCTCCCGTTGCCTGCGTGCTGAATCCCTATCGGTTCATGCTCCTGAGCATGAATTGATTTCACGTCCCAAAGTGGATCGCGGCTGGCAGACGCGACCCGACGTTTTGTCATCGATGAAACCACGCCTGCGTCATTCGATTGCTCCAGAGGCAGCGCGCAGCTTTGAGGTGCGGCGTCCCGATCTGCACCTTAGACGCAAATCGGTAAATGTGCCGCACTTTCGGCGCTCAATATTGAGCCCTTCCTGTCCCGGCCTGACCGTCGGGGCCTCCCTAGTGACAGCACGCGGAACTCTTTGTTCTGCAGGCTGTTACTGAAACAAGCAACTGCCCCGTGTTCCAGGGGTAGTATGACGCTATGCACTGCCGGCCGTTCGGGCCTTTTCTACAAGATCTCCAGGATCGGCAGCATTCTCCAAATCAGGCGCCAAGCGCCGGCAGTGAGTAGCCCCGCGCTCGCGCGCGGGGTTTAGCGCAGCGAATGATGGAGGCCCAAAGGGCCGGCACCATCACTGATGATCCCGCACTTCGGCGCGGCGGCGCTGGTGGCGGGAACGGACCTCGAACGAGAAGTTCTCGATCAGCTGCGGGTCCAGCGGATCCCCGTTGACGGGCAGCGTGAGCACCAGCGCTTTGTCCTGCTCCGCGACGTGGAAGAACTGAGCCTCGGCGATTTTCGTGGGCATGCACTCCAGCGGCCCGAGATTGACGATCCCGTCGACCCGGTTCTTGCGCCATTCGGACAGAGCGTAACCAAGGGTGATGGCCGCTTCACCAAGGAGGTCCTTGCGTATGTAAGGGCCGGCCGCGGCAAGCGACTCAGGCACCGGGGTGTGAAAGTGGCCGCCCATCCGGTCCGCGAAAATCCCGGCTGCCACCGCCATGATGCGGCGCTGCAAGGCGCTCCGGAGCTGCTCCGACCACCCTTGCCGGCTTCTCGTCAGCTTTCCCATGTAATCGGCATATTCGAGCCACTCGCCGAGCGGCGCCAGGCGGGCGCGGATGCCGTTCTTCTCCAGCTTCTCGATGATGGAATCATTGGCAAAGGGGTTGAGACGCACATAGATCTCGCCCACCACTGCAACCACGGGCAGGTCCGCATTCCCTCGATTCCGGGCGAACTCCGCCGTGGCACTACGCATCAGGCGCGCCACCCCGAAAAGCCGCCCCGAGGTCACCTGCCAGATCACGTCCGCCATGGACGGGCCCTTGGCGGTCTCTCTCTCCACCAGCGCCTCCAGTTCACGCATATAACGTTCGTAGACAGCGGCGGCGGCGCCGGGCCGGATCTCGGCTGGGCGGGTCTCGTGAAGAGCCGCCAGGAGCAGATCGGAAGCGACGATCGCGCTCAGGAACAAGCCCGGGAAACCCGGTGGCGTTCTTTCGAAGTAGTCGGAATCTTCGGGAGCATAGATGCGGATGCGATCCTGCCAGCCGAGCCGCTCCAGCGTGACCTGGTTCAGCAGGTTGTACACGCCGAACCGGCACGGACCACGGGCGCCCGGCATCAATATCACAAATCGGTTCCGGGTGTTTTTCTCCCTTTCAAGGCGTCCGAGCAGGCTGCCCAGAATCAGGCACATTGGGACGCATTCTTTGCCGGAGGTGTAACGGCGTCCAAGCTTCAGCATTCCGGCACCCGGCTCGGGCAGGAGTTCGGCGCGCAGCCCCAGGCCGCGAAATGCGGCTGCGGCCACCGCCGACCCCGCACCCAGGCCCGCGACCAGGAGGGTTTCGTCCGGACGAACCTCCATCAGGCCCATCGGCTTGAGCTGGAGCTGGAGGAAGTCGTTGGCAGGCTTCTCTCCGCCCCGATGCTTGAGATCCTCGGCGACGCAATAGAGAAAGGCTTCAATCCTGGTCTTGGTGCCGGCGTCGCCGGAGTGCCCGTCGGTCTCGATTACAGCGAAAGGCTTCCCTTCCATGATGTAGCTGCAGAAGTGCAGATTGAAGCTGTCGGGTCCGCACGAGTAGTTGCTGCAGTAAACTGCATAGATTCCCGGGGAACGCCGGACCTGGTGGGCGGCCCGGAGAATCCTTTGGCCGAAGCCCCAATACATACCGTCGAAAGTAGGCACGTCCTTGCTGACGGGATAGCAGTCCAGCGGGATGGCCAGCATCCCCTGCTCGCGCAGAACCGCCGGCACGTTGGAATTCAGCACCGTGTTGTAGATCGTGTAAGGGCGTCCCAAGACCACGATGGCGGGCAAACGGCGTTCAGAGCAGAAACGCAGGGCCCTGGCGCCGATCTCCATACAGCCTTCATCGAACTGTTGCTGGACGGCCAGGGCGGCCTCGTGCGCCCTGGGCCACGCATGGTCTCCGGCGCCCAACTCTCCGGCGAGGCGCTCGCAGCTCTCGAGGAATTCCGCGGAGCGCAGGTTGTTGTGGCCCACGTCGATCACCGGGGTCAATATTTTGCCGGCGCACTTGTATTTGAGATTCCACAGCAGAATGTCGCTGCTGCCCTGGACGATCGGGCAGGTGACGGCGTCTCTCTCGCCGTTGTCGCGCGGAATGCCGCGCAACATCGGCAGGAAGACAAAATCGCCGGACTCTTCGGACATCCTGCCGGCGATGCCGTGATAGAGCTGCATCGGCGCGCAGAAGGGGATGTTCGCCTCACGGATGCCGCGCTTGAGCGTGGCCTGGTCGGCCTCCGTGGTCAACAGGGGATCCAGCCCCAGCTCGTACAGGAAAGCGACAAAGAAGGGCAGCAGCCCCTTGAGTATGAACTCATCCGTGATGGCGACGGTCCGGAAGCCTCGCCGCTCAAGGAAGCGCCTTATCAACTCACGCGCCAGATCCTCGCGCTCCCGAAATGGATCCGGAGACAGGTCGGGGAGTTTTTTCTTCCTGGTCGCCTTGTCGTAGAGAGAGCAGGCGCCACCCCACGAGAAGCGCTGTTGTTTCCCGGCCACAACGGTGCGGATGGCATCGATCTTGCACAGGTTCCCTGCGCCGCCGCACCCCCGTGTCGATTTGCAAACGAAGGTTTCCTTCTCTTCAATGCACGCTTCCAGGAAACGGGTCGGCTGCGAGGGCGCATTTTCGCGCCAGCGCAGCGCCCGCTGCGCGAGCAGAGCGATTCCCAGGGCTCCGACCGTGCCGGGATTCGGGGGCACGATCACCTCGCTGCCGGTCTGCCTGGCCACGGCGGCTGCCAGTGCATCGGATGAAAAAGGCATTCCCTGGCAGAAGATGACCTTTCCAATCGAACGATTGCCCTTCACCCGATGAAGGTAGTTCTGGACGATCGAGTCGTAGAGGCCGGCGATGATGGACTTCTGATCGACACCGGCGGCAACCGCTTCATCGATGATCTCCGCCATGAACACGGAGCAGTGTTGCCCCAGCGAAACCCCGTGGCCGGCCGCGACCGCTTCCTGGCCGAGCTGGATGACATCACGGTAACCCGCGAAACGCTGCCCCTGCTCCTCGATGAATGAACCCGTTCCGGCGCTGCACGCCTCGTTCATGGCGCTGTCGATGATCCGGCCCTCTTCCAGGCGGATGTATTTGGCATCCTGCCCGCCGATCTCAAAGATCGTATCCACCCGCGCATCGTAGTGCATGGCACCCTGCGCATGGGCCGCGATCTCATTCAGGATGAAGACGCAGCTTTCGCCATAGCATGAAAGCAGGAGGGAGCCGACGATCTCGCGCCCGCTTCCGGTAACGCCGAGGCCCACGATCCTGTCTTCGTTCCCATGCTCGTCAAGGAAGCGGCCCAGCAGCGCCTGGGCGGCGCCGACCGGATCGCCGCTCGTCCTTTGGTAGCCTTCCCAGGCGGTCTCCGAGCTCGCGACATCCAGCGCGACCAGTTTGGATCCGGTGGAACCGATGTCGAAGCCGAGGATCAGATCCAGCGGTTTGCCGTTGCGGAGTGCCATGGGGAATGGCTCCCGCCTCCTGACCATGTGCAAGGACTCCGACAGGGCGGGCAGTTTTTCCAGGTGCGCCCCGGCCGGAGCGGCAAGGAGTTGATCGAGATCCGCAACGCCCCGTCCAGCGGTCGAGGCCGCGACAGCCGCTCCTATGGCCTCGAGGAAAAGCGCGTCGTCCAGCGAAAGCGGCCGCAAGGTCATGCCGTTCTTGTCGAGAAACTCCGCGAAAACCCTCTGGACGCGCCGTGACCGGCTCACCCCACCGATCAGAGCGACATCCGGTGGAGCAATCCCCGGCTTGATCAGTGTAAAGACGTTCTGGCAGACCGCATCGAACAATCCCGCCAGGATCCTGGCCCTCTCTTCGCCCTTGTTGGCCAGGTGCGTCATGTCGGTTTTCAGGATGACGGGGCAACGGCCCGAGAGCGGGGCCGGGTTATCCACATCGGCGCAGAGCTCGGAAGCCTCCTCGATCGAGAGCGCGAATCGCTCTACAAGCTGCCTGAGAAAATTGCCCGTGCCCTGGGCACAGCGGCTGTTCTCCCTGAGCACTTGCATTCCGCTGGCCCGCAGCTCCAGGACGCAAAAGCCGTGGTTGCCGAGGGAGACGATAGTCCCCGGCTGGTCGCCGAAGAGGAAACGATAGCCGTAGGTCATGGCTTGCTTGGTGGGCACGCGGGGGAGATTCACATGGCGGCTGAGCCGCCCGCAGACTGCCGCGCCTTGCACCTGGCTCCAGTCCCAATCCCTGAAGATGCGCAAAAGAGCCGGCCCGGGATCCTTTGCGTGCTCTTCGATCACACGCCTGACCGTGCGCAGCAATCCATCCTCGCGCACCAGTTCTACGGCCTTGATGGTCTCCGCGCCGATGTCGACGCCGACGAAGCGCTCAGGCGAGGCTGATACGGCATGCGCATCGGAGTCTTCCGGCGCCGGACAGCAAAGATCGTCGTTTCTTGCCGTGCAATCAATCACGTCCGCCACCCGACCCGATGAGCAATTTGCGCGCATTATAACCCAATTAACTGCAAGAGCCCCAGAAACTGGACAGGTTTGGCCGGCGTGGGTCCGGCGCGTCCCGCAAGCCGGCACCCGACGACAGCCGATTCAACCAGTCACTCCGCCGCATTCCGCTCCCGATCAGGCGCGGATTTGTCCGACATTCAATCAAGCGCTTTTTTAGGCCGAATATTGCAGAAATCGCAGAATTCTGCAGATCGACGACAGTAATGGATGCCCGTAGAATCGGGCGCCGGCGCGGCACTCTGCTTCTCGTATAAAGCAAAATGCACGATGTGTTCCTACGGCTCAACAATACCTGTTCCACCCCCGGTGAGGAAACCCTTTACAGATTGCTGACAGAACCCTCCTTCGATATGGATGAATCACCATCCCGGCAAAGGCTGATCGATTTCTTGCGAGCGAGCCAATCCAAACGCATCGCGATCCAGGCGATCCTGGCAAAACTCGGGAAGAAGCGTCTCATCAATGTCACCGACTATTTGTTTCACCCGATCCGCCCGCAGCCCTGGAAGTCACAGCTCTACATAATATTGGCGGCAATTTTCTAAGCCGTGGCAGTTGGGAGGAGAGCCCAGGCTTGGGGAGCAGCGCGGGGCGTGCTATCCTGCCTGCAACCAATCACTCTGGAGGTTTAAATGCCGAAAAAAGCGGGTGTTGCCGATGCCGAATTGATTTTGAAACTGTACGACCTTCGGCGCGAGGCCGAAATCCGCAAAGCGCGCAATTGGTGGGCTGCCGATTTCTGGCCCGAGAGCGCCGAAGATTTCATGAAGATCGCGATGGCCATGGGCACGCGGGAAAACACCTGGCTCCGTCAGGTGGGCGGATATTGGGATTTGGCTGCGTCGCTGGTGGTGCACGGGACGCTGAATGAAGCGCTATTCCTGGAGCCCGCCTTCAGCAACGAGATGTTTCTGATTTTTGCGAAGATTCATCCCTTCCTGAAGGAGCTGCGCGAAAGACTGAAGAGTCCATATATGCTGGCAAACATCGAAAAAGTTGTCAAAAACACCAAGACCGGACGCGATCGCCTGAAGTATATGGAGGAGCGCCTGGCCGCACGACGAAAAATGATGAAGGAAGCGGCCGCAAAGACCGGCTAAGGCATTCGGGGCTGCATCGCCGGCCACGATAACACAGAGGTCCGAGCCGAAGGAGAGGGGCCTGATCATGAGGAGCACTATTGCAGAGGCGATCGAGTTGGAGACACAGCCGGTCGCGTTGTTATGGGCGGACAAAGCACCCGAAGGCGCAACCCGGTTCAAGCCGCAGCGGTGGGGGTGCGTCGTCAGCCTCTTTGCGGCTGCCGCAACTCATGGGCGCACCGGCGCCTTTGACCGACAGACTTACGGCTGCTGGGGCGGAGGCGTCGGCCTGGGATTCGGCAACCAGTACTTGAATTTCCCCGGCGGCGTGGATTGTTTCTGCCGATTCCTGTCGGACGGCAACGAGGGCTCGGAGCAGGGGAGCGCCATCGGCGGGCAAATGAAGGCCGCAGGTTGGGGGCGCATGGCGGATGATTTCCTCAAGGGCGAGCGCTACATCAAGGATCCCGAATGCACGCGCCGGTTCCTCGAGGCTCTGCCGATGCGCGAGATCCCGGCCGAATTCGTCGTCGTCAAGCCGCTCGCTCAAACCGATCCCGAGCGCGAAAATGTCAAGAACGTGACTTTCTTCGTCGATCCCGACCGTCTGTCGGCTCTGGTAATTCTGGCCAATTATGCCAGGCCGGGTGCGGATAATGTCATCATTCCCTGGGCTGCGGCATGCCAGGTGGCGGGTATTTGTAGCTATCGTGAGCTCGAGGGCGACCATCCGCGTGGCCTGGTCGGCATGACCGACATCTCGGCGCGCAGGAACGTCCGTGCCTCCCTTGGGGAACACGTCCTGTCGTTTACCGCACCATGGCGGCTCTTTCAGGAAATGGAGCGCAACGTCGAGGGAAGTTTTCTCCAGCGCGAGACCTGGCGCGCTCTGCGGGGGCGCCAGGCCTAGGGTGCCCCCCCCGCGAGGATGATCAAATTTCGGGTTTCTTCACCCAAACTTAATCTGCTTGTGAAGCCCGCATCGAACTCGAACCCGGCAAACCGATTCAAGCGGTGTCCGGCAGAGATGTCGAACCCGGGTCGCCTTCCGCCGTCCCCGATCAATCCTGAGAACAATCCGGAGACCCGGGTGTGTTCATCGGGCGTTGACTGAGCCATCACACTGATTGCGTTCGTGAGAGCGAAAAGGCTGACTGCGGTCATCATCAAAGCGCGTAATACCATAGGAATCCTCGGTGCAGTCATGAAATTGACAACAACGCTGACGCCCGCCATTGTCATGATATCCAGTGCGGCCGCGTCGCCTTCCAGTCGGCGACCGTTTGGAACAAACGCCTGTCGAGTCCGGGAGCAAGGTAGAAGCGGGGGAAAAGCAGATCCTCTTCCGGCAAGATCATCCCCTCATGTATTGCAGTCTTGGCGAGTGGCGTTCCTGGATAGATGCGCACGCCGACGGTGACTTTCAGCACCTCGAGCGCCAGCGAATCGGCAAAAGCCAGGCTCTCTTCGACCGACTCCATTGTCTCACCCGGCCCGCCGAGCAGGAGAAAGCCCGTGCGGCGAATGCCGTGATCGGCGAACCACGCGCACGTCCGGCGCACATCTGAGGGTGAGAACCTCTTGTGGATGTTGTGCAACATTCGCGCGCTGCCGCTCTCGAATCCCAGGCTGACCTCGGTGCACCCCGCTTGGGCCATCACACTCACCAGTTCTGCGTCCGGCAGGAGCGGATAAATGATGCAGCGCCATGATATCCCCAACCGCCGGGAGGCAAGCTCACGACAGAGAGACATGGCGTATGACGGAGGCAGGTTAAAGGTATTGTCGGCAAAATAGAACCGCCTGAATCCTGCGCCGGCATATCGGGCCACCGCCTCGGCGACCTTCAGTGCCGCTCGCTTCCGCAGGGTGCGTCCCTCGATGGCTGGTGTCGAGCAGTAGCTGCAATCGAGCGGGCAGCCGCGCCTCGTCTGGAGCGGCAGCCAGAGCTCTTTCTGCGCAGCTTCCGCCTGCCACCAGTGCACATCGGGCAGCGGAAACAAATCGAGATGCCTTCGCGCTCTCCCAAGCTGTGCCGGCTGCCCAGGGAGATCCAGGGCGGGAATACCTGCAAGGTCCGCAGCTTGTTCCAGCCGACTCAGAAGCAAGGGGAAGACGGCCTCTCCCTCGCCCTGGATGCCCATGTTGGCGTGCAGGTGAGCGAGAGCGCTCTGGGGGAAGATGCTGTAACCGGCTCCTCCGAGGACAATCGGGGCAGAAGAGAGGTCGCGGCAAACGGTGATGACTTCCTTGACCGGGCCCAGGAGGAACCTGGGATTTGCCATGTTTTGATCGTCGATGTTTCTCACTGAAACACCGATGACATCGGGACGAAAGGCTTCGAGAGCTTCCCGGACTGTCCGGTGCGGTTCCGGTGCCGGACGCAGATCCACCAGCTCCACTGAATGGCCCGCAGCTGAAGTTGCTGCCGCCACACAAGCCAGACCTGAGGGAATGACCGGCATGTTGATCGTTTCGGTATTCGCTGAGATGAGCAGTACTCTCACGGATATTGTCAACCTCTCACATCGGACTGGCTCCCAGTTTACGACCTTTCTCACAGCAGAGACGGAGTAAAATCGGCTCCGGTTTCGGATGGCGTGTGAAACCTGTGCAGGCACTGAGATACGATGGAGAACTTCCCTGGAGTGCAATCCCGGATTATCGGAAAGGGAAGGTTGCCTGCCTGCCATTTGCTCTACGGGATGCAGGATGCGCTAGACTATGGGGCTGATCGCTGCATCGGCATGGCCCGGAGCGAGCATGGGAACGGCAGTTCGGCACGATAAGCCGGCGATTGTTGCATGGTGCGAGATTGGATATGTACTGGCCTGCGTCCTCGCCGGTGAATGGGTCATTCCCCCGCGCCTGATGAAGGATTTCCGAGTACGTTCAATTCCAGTCGCCCTGGTATTGATCGGCGGATTTATTTCCCATTGGCAGCGCAGCGAGAGGCCGTCAGAACTAGGTTTTCGCTTGGACAATTTCCTGCGCGCTTTGCGCCTTCTGGTTACGCCGATGCTGATTGCCTTCTGTATGCTCCTCATGACCGGTTGGGCTGCCGGCAGCATAAACATTGCCATAGCACTCGATCCCCAGCGTTTCCTGCGGCGTGCGGCACCACTCTTTCTTTGGGGGCTTCAGCAGCAGTACGCGCTCCAGGCCGTCGTAAATCGCAGGATGCAGGTAATTTTGGGAAAAGGTTCGGCCAGTGCTCTTGCTGTAGCCCTCGTCTTTGCTGGCCTGCATGCTCCCAATCTTGCCTTGGTGGTCGCCACGTTCGTCGGTGGGATCATCTGGGCATCGGTATATCAACGAACTCCGAACCTGTTTGTATTGGCTTTGTCGCATTGCGTCATGACAACGGTCCTGGCTGCAACTCTGCCGCCCCAATGGCTTCACGGCCTCAGAGTCGGCGCCGGCTACTTTAATCGGTGACACCATCGATTTTTGGAATAAAATCAACCACCAGCCCAACTTTCGCGGTGACGGGGGTTGTGATTTTGTAATCCCTTTGTTTTCGGTAGAGGCTCGGCGCTCAGGCAGATGATTGGCCAGCCAAGGCGCTACCCTATTTCGCGATTGAACTCTCCAGATCTCACCTGCACGGCAGGCGAAATAGGGTGGCGTCCCCTATTCAAGCCCTGGAAGGGCGGCCGTAGTTTTCAGCCCAGGGCGCAAGCCCTGGGATAAGACGCAAATGATGGATGAGCCCTGTAAGGGCGATGCAGAAACGCCTGCAATGCCCCGATTACAAGGACCTTGCATCGCCCTTACAGGGCTCTCTTTGTTAACGGCTCCCCATTCCCAGGGCTCACGCCCTTAAGCGCTAACTTAACCTGCGCCGCAAGCGATAAGAAGCGACCCGTAGCCTGATAAAGGCTGGGCGTGCAAGAGTTTGTCTCCGCTCAAAAGGTCCACGTCTACGTCCAGGTTTAGGTCCAAGTCCACGTTTATTGGCAAAATCATTCCTATCTTGGCGCTTAAGGGCTCACGCCCTGGGCTGCGGACTGCGGACGCCCCTTTCGGGGCTTAAGCCCTTGCTCCTGGTATGCTCAAGACAATTCCAATCACCCTTATTTAAGCGCCATTCTAGCCCTGTCCCCGAATTAGATCTTGGCGGGCTCGGTGACTACAGCGGTCCCGTAACAGAGGACTTCGGTCACGCCCTGGAGCACCTCGGTCGCGTCGTACCTCACGCCCACGACGGCCGTTGCGCCGGCATCAGCCGCATGGCGGATCATCATTTCAAAGGCTTCTTCCCGCGTCTTTTCGCAGAGCTCGGTGAACAGGGTGATGTTGCCGCCCATCAGCGTCTGCAGCGATCCCCCGATCGTCCCAAAGATGGACCGCGAACGCACCGTGATTCCTCGAACGACGCCAAGATTTCTGACGATCGTGTGGCCCACGATGTCAAATGTAGTGGATGTCATGAGATGGTGCGTGGACCGGTGAACTTCCGCTTGTTGCGCCGGCGTCATTTTCTCCCAGCATTCCCTGCATATGGAAGCTGCCTTGAAATAGTATTGGGACGGGTATTCCCTCCCGCATCTGCTGCACCGCATAGTCCCCTCCTGTCATTGGCCTGCGGCCAGAGCCAGGCCGCCCAAAGTGCTGTGCACCGCCAGCGCGATCAAATGATAGTAGATCGCTTTCCCCAGGCAGAAGCAAGATAGCAGCACTTGGGGTGGAAATCATCGGGGATTATTCCACTGGGGAACTAGCTGTCGAGCAAGATACGCAAGCAGGGGCTCCTCTGGATTTACTCGCAGCGCAGTGCGGACAACGGATTGACCCGCATCGCGCGGCGTGCCGGAAAGTAACCGGCCGCAGCGGCTGCGGTGACGAGCGCAGCGACCGCGAGCGCCAGCGTCCAGGCATCATGGCCGTTGACCCCGAAGAGCAGTTGCTGTACGAAGCGCGAGATCCAATACGCCCCCAGAAAACCTGCGGCGACGCCGGCACCCAGGAGGGCGGCAACCTCCAGCATCACGAGCCGGAGAACCGAGCCTCGGCGGGCGCCAAGCGCCATGCGGATGCCGATCTCATGCGTGCGCCGCGTCACGGCGTATGCCATGACTCCATAAAGCCCGATCGCGGTCAGCAACAGTGCGAGCCCGCCAAAGAAACCGGAGAGCACGGCGAGAAGACGCTCCTGCGTAAGAGTATCGTCCACTTGCTGCGCGAGGGTGGTGAACTGCAGCGAAGCAGCCTTATTCAGCTCCGCAATTGCCACGCGCACCGCCGGAATCAAAGAAACCTCATGGGACACGGTGCGAATCTCATAAGAGGCATCCTCGGACACCGAGCCCATCTGGGCGAGCGGGATATAGGCGAAAGGAAGAAAATCCTCTCGCAGCGAATGGTACTTGGCATCCTTCACAATGCCCACAATCTGCAACGGCTGCGAAGAAGCAGGACCGCCCCCTGAAATCCGGAAGTATTCGCCGATGCAACTGACGCCAGGGAAGAAGCTGTGTGCCATCGTCTCGTTTACGACTGCGACGTGGGGCGTAGTGGCGACATCACGGCTGTCGATGTCGCGGCCGGCAAGCAGGGGACTGCGTACCGTCGCAAAGTATCCCGGAGCAATCGAGTTGAGATGAACGAGAGGCTCCTGGCCCGCGGGCGGCTGGTGCCCGTCAATCTGGATATTCTGGTTCCATTCGGCCCCCGAGATCGGCGCAAAAAAGCTCTGGCTTGCGGAAACAACACCGGGCAGCGATTTCAGCCTGTCAAGGACTTGTTGGTAAAAGGCAGCGCGCGCCCCGGCCTGAATGCCGGCATTATGAACATTCATGGTTGTGATCAGGACATTATTGCGGTCAAAACCGGGGTCGAGCGCAAGCAGATTCCTGAAGGTGCCTGCGAACAGCCCCGTTCCGACCAGCAGAACGAGCGAGAGAGCCACCTGGACGCCAATCACCCAACGGGTGGAACGGAACCGCGAACGCAGAGCCTTGTCGTGCCCCTGACCTTCCCTGGTTGCCGATGCGATCGAAACACGCGTGGCGCTGAACGCAGGCATGGCGCCGAACAGCAGCCCAGTGAGGATGACAACCCCAATCGTGAAACCCAGTACGCGGCCGTCCGGCGAGAGATTGAGGAAGATCCTGTTCTGAGCCGTCGAGACCATGTGTACCAAAAGGAAACTGCCCCAGCGTGCAAAGAGAATTCCGAGGATGGCGCCCGCGCCCGATAGCACAACGCTTTCGGTAAGCATCTGACGAATCATCCTGCCTCGCGACGCACCGAGCGACAAGCGCACCGCAATCTCCTTCTGGCGCGCGGCCGAGCGGGCCAGCATCAGGCTGGCAATATTGGCGCAGGCAATGAGCAGCACCAACCCGACCAGGAACATCAGGATCTCGAGCGGCCGCTCATACTGGGTGCGAAATCTGGAAAATGTGGAGGGACCCGTGGCAGCCGGGACCGTGACAAATGTGTACTTGAGAAATGCCTGCTGAGATTTGACCGACCATTGTAACGGGACGGAGGCTTCGAAAACCCGGGGCGCGAGAACGTTCAGCCGTGCGGCGGCCTGGTCAATGTTCATTCGCGGCTTGAGCCGGCCCATTACCAGCAGCCACCAGCCTGCGCGTTCGTCGAGAAGAGAGTTTTTCCCCCGCATGATGGCTTCCGAGCATACCGGCAGCGCGACGTCAAATCTGCTGCCGATATCGGTGCCGAAAAATCCCGCCTGCGCCACGCCGATCACCGGAAACTCGTGGCTATTGAGCCGAAGCATGCTTCCGATCGCACCTTCCGATCCGGCGAAATGCTGCTGCCAGAAGTCGTAGCCGAGCACAGCCGCGCCGCTGCAACCCCGGCGATCATCCGAGGGAGTGAAGAGGCGTCCCGATGCAGGCTGAACTCCAAGCGTCTGAAAATAACCACCGCCGGCGTACATCCCGCGAACATAGTCGGCTACGCCGCCATCCGTAAGGTCGAATCTCTGCGGAGACCAGGCGATGAGACCGGAGAACACATCCTGCCGCTCCCGCAACTGTTCAAAGATGGGATTGGTGTAGCTGACCCGCGGGTTGGGGCTGAGTGGAGACTGGAATTGGAGCTGAACCAACTCCTCGGGATTCCGGACGGGAAGCATGCGCAGCATCACGGCATTCATCAAGCTGAAGACGGCGGTATTGGCGCCGATGCCGAGCGCAAGGGACAGCAGCGCGACTGCGGTGATGGCCGGAGTTTTCCTCAGAAGGCGGATGGCGAAGCGTACGTCAGCGAAGAAACTTTCGATCGACGGCCACTGCCAGACCTCCCGGCCGCGCTCCTCGATCAATGTGACATTCCCGAACTCCCGGCGCGCAGCAGCACCGGCTTCTTTCCTGGGCATGCCGTCCGCGACCAGCTCCTCAATTCTCTCATCCAGGTGCGACCGAATTTCGTCGGCAAGATCGTTATAGATGCGGCGGCGCCCCAACAGCTGCTTCAACCGACTCATGATTCACCCCGGGCTAATACGCGTGTAATCCCTTCGAGCATTCGTTCAAACTTCGACACCTCGTGCTCCAGGTGCCTGGCGCCTGCGGGCGTAAGCCGGTAGGTCCGGACGCGGCGGTTCGTGGAGGATACGCCCCATTCGGCTTTCACCAAGTCTTCCTTGAGAAGGCGCTGGAGCGCCGGATAGAGCGACCCTTCCTCGATCTGAAGCAGCTCGTTGGAAGTTTGTTTGATGTGTTGGACGAGGGCATAACCGTGTAAAGGCTGCCGTTTCAGCATGCGCAGGATCATCATCTCGAGCGCGCCGGGGAACAGATCTCGATGCTCGCGATTTCTCACGGATGGCCACTCCTTCGGACATTGGCATGATACAGACTATTTTTGTCTATGCCTAGATCAGATTAGCCTTAAAATGGTTTTCTGTCAACGAAAGTCCTGCGGATCGTCGCCCTGAGCAGTGGTTACTGCCGCTGCTTGGAACCACCGGCCAGGCCGCACGAATTGTTATGATTGGCGGCGCGACACGAAACAGCAGGATTCATTTTGGCGATGTGAACCGTACGAGGAGTAACCGGCGATCGGTTATGGATTTATCCCGACGGGCGGATCAGAAATGCGAGATGACGATGTGAACCGTACGAGGAGTAACCGGCGATCGGTTGTGGATTTATCCCGACGGGCGGATCAGAAATGCGGGACGCTATCCGTTATCTGCACGGCCTATCTCATATAATTTCGAGGTTATGGCGCCTGTCCCGAATGGCGCTTAAATAAGGGTGATTGGAATCGTCTTGAGCGTACCAGGAGCAATGGCTTAAGCCCCGAAAGGGGCGTCCGCAGTCCGCAGCCCAGGGCGTGAGCCCTGGGAATGGATGGCCATTAACAAAGAGAGCCCTGTAAGGGCGATGCAAGGTCCTTGTAATCGGGGCATTGCAGGCGTTCCTGCATCGCCCTTACAGGGCTCATCCATCATTTGCGTCTTATCCCAGGGCTTGCGCCCTGGGCTGAAAACTACGGCCGCCCTTCCAGAGCTTGCGGCCGCCAACGGCTTCGGAGCTTGTGGCAACCAATAGTTCGCCGGAATGGGTGAGCCCGCCAGGGTCGCACCCTGTTTTTTTAATTAAGCGCCATTCGCGCCTGTCCCTGAGATTTTGTCGAGTCATTTCTGCCGTCCGAGATAGCGTGAAAACTGCGGCATGGAAGGGAGCCCATCGAGCATCATACCGTCGGCCGAGCTGCTGATGGTGAAACCGACCAGATTCCGGTCGGCTCCGAACTTGAAATATCTGGCTTGGGTTATGTCGGCACGGAAGAGCTGAGTCACCATCGCGACATACTTTTTCCCGGGAGCCAAAGTAAAAGTTTCGGATCCGACTACCTTCCCGTTTTCGTCGACGGCGCTCGCCGTGATGGTGGCGACCGTGGTTTCCACATTGACGAAAGCGATCCCAGTCCAGCCTTCCTGTTCCACCTTCAAGAACCACCCGTTCCTGCTGCCCGTCGTCGCCCCCAGAGAGGCCCGCAGGCCCGGCTGCCAAAACCGGGTATAGCCGGCAACGAATCCGGTATCACTGACAAACGACAGGTAGTCGATCTTCGGGGCCTGCGCAAAGAAACCGCAGATGTTGATCTCTTTGCGCCCGGCCGGAGGGATCGAGAGCGTGACTTTTTCCAGAGGCTGGCCCCCGTTGGCGTTGAAGCCGCTCAGCTCGCCGTTTGCGCTTGCCCCTTCTCCCGTGTTTGTGATGGCGATTTCAGTCTGCCATCCGTCTCCGCACGCTGAATGCGGGAAATAGAGCGCATACAGATAGGGTCTGGGGAGGGGAGGCGGCGGTGGCGTTGCCCGGTTTCTCTCGAAGAAGTCCTTCACAAATGACCAGTCTGCCCATACGTGCATCATCCCGGGAAAAACGACGAACTGGCTGGAGGATTGAACCGAGGCATAGGCGGCCTCGAAATTTGCCCAACGCCAGAAATTTTCGGCGCCATCACCTCCGAACGCCGCTTCAATAATCACCACAGTGGAATCGCTCTCCGGCAAGTACCAGGGGACGATATTCGTGTCCATGTCGCCGACGTATATTTGAAGCGGGACCTGCCGGAAAGCCGCAACGTCGAACTTCTGGCCGGTGAGTTGTTCGACGTCGGCGACCCCGACCTGGTACGGAAGGGTGATCCCCTTCCATTGTGCCACCGGGACGGTCGGAC
Source organism: Terriglobia bacterium (assembly GCA_020072565.1). Lineage (NCBI taxonomy): Bacteria > Pseudomonadati > Acidobacteriota > Terriglobia > Terriglobia bacterium. Next base: position 2,163 of record JAIQGI010000085.1, on the reverse strand, counting down.
CAAATCCGGGAGATCCGATCGACGCGGCTTGGATCCGATCCGGGTGCAGCAGGACGAAGCGGCTGGTGAATTGGCCGGACGCGGAAAATCCCATCATGAACACCTTCGAATCTACGTTAATCCCTTTTGCGGCTAACCGCGAGCGCGCGTCATCGATCATCGCGAGCAGTTGGAGATCGATGCGTTCGAGGTCGGGTAGCTTCGTCACCAGGGTGTTTCTGTCCAAGGCCTGGGTATAGACCTCTGCATGCGATGCAGGGCGGGGAAAGGTCGGGATCAGATAGGGACATCCGAGCTCATCCATTCGCATCGCCCAGGCGAGCGCCTCATTCTTGGCCGCCAGATTGTGCACGGCAGGATCATCGTTGACCGTTCCAGTGTTGTTGGGCTCGACCAGAAGGATGGCCGGCTGCTTGACCGAGTTTGGTGTCCTTAGGTAGTACGGCCACGAAAATCCCTTTTGGGGATCGGCGCGAATCTCTTCCAATGCTGCCTGAGAATAGATTGTGAATGAAAAGACGTACGGATCGAGCAGATTGCCTTCCGTATCCTTCAGGCCATACTGTAATAAACTCGGATTGGAGTTCAGGTAAACGATCACGTTGGTGCTGGGATTCATTGGCTGCGGAGACACGCCACGTCTGATGTACGTGAGTGTTTTTTGGTCTGCGGACCACGTGCCGGCATTGCCTTCCGGAGCGAGCCAGTTCGACAGTCCGACACCGCCGCCCCAACTACTTGTGTTCATCGCCTTGCTGAAGGTTATAGTAATGGATGTGATGTCGGGACTTACGCCGGTCGCGCCGTTCGGTGGATTAGTGGCCACCACGGTGGGCTTTGTCTGGCAAAAAACTGAGGGTGTACCGGCGGTTGCCGGGAGGAATATCACACTTACCAGAACAACGAGTGCGTGCATGCTTTTCATGACTCAGCCACCCCATTATGTCGAGAACGAATCCTGTGCTCGTGTCTGCGGGCATTGCCGATCTTGTTGCCGAATTTGAAGTTGATCCGCTTTCCTGTTTCAGGATTTCGTGATTTTTTTAGCTTACAGAATTCGGACTCTTCGGGCTTTGCCCTCTTCTTTTGCGGACCATCTCCTGGTGGAGCCTGTTTTCATAAGGCTTCCCCCCCGGTATCACTTGATAGTCATCGTTAATACTAAATTGCGACCGAAGCTGCATGACGTGGCGGTCAAGGTCAGCTGATGCGTGGTTGCGGGAATTTCCGGGCCCGTGTCGCTCCCATACGCTGGTGCCGAGGTGTCGATGATGAAAGTCAGCGAACGGGTGGATGAAATGAGCTGACTGCTTCGATGCTCGGCTCTCCCGGAATGTGTCACGTGCTGCATCAGATATGGGGGCCATCTGTCAATTTCCGGTCCGAAATTCGCGCCAGCCTCGGCTAGTCGCTGATTTTACGCCCAATCGATCACGCGGAATACCGAATTCCTTATTCAGGTGACAGGCGCCATAACCTCGAAATTATTCGAGACTGGCGGAAATTGATTTCCCTGGAGTTTCGAGGCTATGGTGCCTGTCCTGAATGGCGCGTAAATAAGGGTGATTGGAATCGTCTTGAGCATACCAGGAGCAAGGGCATAAGCCCCGAAAGGGGCGTCCGCAGTCCGCAGCCCAGGGCGTGAGCCCTGGGAATGGGGAGCCATTAACAAGGAGAGCCCTGTAAGGGCGATGCAAGGTCCTTGTAATCGGGGCATTGCAGGAGTTCCTGCATCGCCCTTACAGGGCTCATCCATCATTTGCGTCCTATCCCAGGGCTTGCGCCCTGGGCTGAAAACTATGGCCGCCCTTCCAGGGATTGCGCCCTGGGCTGAAAACTGCGGCCGCCCTTCCAGGGATTGCGGCCACCAACGGCTTCGGAGCTTGTGGCAACCAATGGTTCGCCGGAATGGCTGGGCCCGCCAGGGTCGCACCCTATTCCCTTAATTAAGCGCCATTCACCCCTGTCCCTAAAATGCCACAGAGTTTCAAATCAATCGTTGTTAAGATAGAAGCAGAGTAAGTCGAGCTAAGGTGTACCCCATTGTCTAGACAGAAAATCGATCTTCTTAAGGTGCTTTCGCTACCGGGTGTTTTTGTCTTGACATCAGAAAAAGAAAGACCAGTAGGGCCTGTGGGAAATGTGGGAAAGTCTCGCTGCTTT
>JAIQGI010000084.1 GCA_020072565.1 Terriglobia bacterium | reverse complement strand
CTTCGCAGCATCAGGCATGGTGACTCATCGTCACCATGGCAGCCGAATCATTCAGTTGCGGAACATACGATCTGCGAAAAACGAGGGTGGGTCATTTTTGGAGAGCAGCAGCGGGTCACTTATCCCGAGCGCCGAAGCGAACTACCCGTTCAACTGGGTGAATGTTCTTTACCATTTTTCCCTCCCTGAGTTGTCAGGCCCATGTGCACGCACATCAATCAACCGCTCCCACCTCTGAGAATCTGGCACGAGAACGAGATATTCATGTTTGCCTCGAGCGGAGGCCGGTGGCTCGCGCTCTCGCGCATCTTGTTGCCGCCCGATCTAATAGGAGACCAGGATCAAGCCAGTTCCTTCTGAATGGCTTCGTAAAACCTGCCTCTCGCCTGCCGTTCAAACCAGGGCGTATGCCCACAGTTCCTCAATAGAACAAAGCGAAAGTCCTTCAGCAGCGCCGACAGCGGCTTCTGGACGCCTTCTGCTGGATGCGGATCATAATCGCCATGAAAGGCCACGACGGGACACTGGATGTGCCGGCCGAGTTTCATCAGCGTGCCGTTTCTGCGCCACTCCGCCGCAGTTGCCCACACACTTTGAAAGACATCGCCTTGTGGATTGATCATATCAGGTGCTTCGGATGCGGTCACGATTCGATCATAAGTGTCGGTCATTGAAGCCAAGATGCCAAGCCGAGCCAGTAAGGCATCCTTATCCTGGGCGACCGGCTCACTTAAAGCTTTGCTTATGGCTTGCCACTCCTCCTGTTCCTTCGCGTTGAGTCGTTTCAGTCGGGTCGCTTCGAGTTGTGCCACATACCGTTCGTCAAAGGGGCCACTGGCGACCAGGAGAAGTTTTCGGACGAGTGCGGGATGCAGAGCCGCCACGATGTAGCTGAGCCAGGCGCCCCACGAGAAACCGATCAACACAACAGGCGGCGCAGTGTTCGACTCCAGAGTCACTCGCAACTCATCGACCTGGCCCGCCAAGGAAGTTGCGGTTTGGAGGGGCTCCAAGATGCCCTGGTTGCGTGCCAACTCCCGCGCGACCGGAGCCATTTCACCAGCCGCTCCCGGACCGCCATGGACGACAGCAATGGTATATGGCGCCGATCCGTAAGTTCGATGGTTTTCCACGATCCTACTCATCCAGGTCGCGCGCCCGCGAGCTCCCAATCCAGGCCCGCAAGAATGCACGCGGTCTCGACGTGAGCGTCTTTTCCCGACAAGGCTCTGCTTGTCGCCTGGTGAAACACGTTGCGATCGTTGACCAGGGGGCACCCTCCCTTGCTCTATCTGTCTTCAATCACGATTGCGAATGCCTGACTGCCGGCATCAGCTGCGGCGCGCTTTTTGCGCCCACGGCTGGATGCCGTCGTCAGCCTGTGGCGTATAGTCGGAATAAGCTGCGGTATTTCATTGCAGCCTGCCCCTGATGCCTGCCAGCTTCCGAGTTGTAGGTATCATGTTAACTGTGCCCGCCTGCTACGGGGACCCCATGACGGCGACAACTCTGGATTTTACATCGCAATGGTGTTGCCGGCCTGGAATTTGTACAGACTTCCGCTGTCCGGCGCGACCTGTCGGTGCCGCCAACTAGGAAAAACACTTCGCGATCCGGTGCCGCGCCTCGCGCCAGATTCCCTCAGGATTCTGCATCCGGAGCCAGCGCGGCCGGCAAGACCCGGAGCGCGTTGGGCTGACTCGGACACACTGCCGCCAACAGGGAACCGATGTCCGGGGATTTCCGTATATACCTGTAACATGGCCCCGCGTGTGATGTGCCGGAGGGGACTATGACCAGTTGGATTCACGAGATTCGTTGTGCCGTCCGCACCTTGGTGAAACAGCCAGGGTTCACGCTGGTCGCGGTGGTTACGCTGGCGCTCGGCATCGGCGCCAACGTGGCGATCTTCGCCGTCGTGAACGGCATGCTGCTGCAGCCGCTGCCGTACGGCAACCAGGCGCGGGTGCAAAGTCTCATGGAGCGGAGCCCGATGTCTCCGGACGGCATTCCGTTGTCGCTCGCCGACTACCTCGACTGGCGCGAGCGCCAGCAGGTGTTCGCGTCGATGGCGGTTTTCCAGGAGAGCGCCTTCACGCTGACCGGCGTGGACGAGCCCGAGCGGATCAACGGAACCGTTACCTCCACCGAGCTGCTCTCGGTGCTTGGTGTGACGCCCATCAGCGGCCGCGGATTCAGGGCGGACGACGGCCGGCCCGGCGCCGAGAAGGTTGTCCTTATCGGATATGGCCTCTGGCAGGGACGGTTCGGGGGAGAACCCATCGTCGGCCGGACGATTGAACTGGACCGTGAGCCCCACACGGTGATCGGCGTGATGGCGAACAGCTTCGGCTTTCCCGAGTTCGCTCATCTCTGGGTGCCCCTGAGGATCGACCCTGCCGCCGCTGCTGGAGCACGGGGCAACCACGAGTACGAGGCGATCGCTCTGCTCAAGCCCGGCGTCAGCGAGGAGAAGGCCCGGGCGAACCTGGCCACGATCGCCCGGCAGCTCGAGCAGGCCTACCCGAAGACGAACACCGATATCGGCGTTTACACCGAGCCTCTGCGCGAGCGATCGCTGCCGGGCGAACTGCGGCTCGGGTTCGTTGTCTTCATGGTGGTGGTGGCCTTCGTGCTGCTCATCGCGTGCGCGAACATCGCCAACCTGCTGCTCGGCCGGGCCGTGACGCGCGACCGCGAGATGGCGGTCCGGGTGGCCCTCGGCTCGAGCCGGTGGCACATCCTGCGGTTGCTGATGGCTGAGAGCCTGCTCATTGCCGCGGCCGGCAGCCTCCTCGGACTGCTGCTGGGGCAAGTGGCGCGCGACGCCCTGGTCGCGTCCGTGCCGATCGAGATTCCGATCTGGATGCGATTCGATATCGACGCCGCGGTCGCGGCCTTCGTCGCCGCTCTGGCCGTCGTGACCGGCGTGACTTTCGGCCTGCTGCCGTCGCTGCGCGCGTCGCGCCAGGATATCATTGCAGCGCTGAAGGAGTCGGGCACCCGTTCGGCGACGGGAGGGGCTGGGCAGTTCCGGACCGCGCTGGTCGTGGCCGAGATCGCGATCGCCGTGGTGGTGCTCGTGAGCGGCGGCCTGGTCATTCGGGGCTTCGTGCGGCTCATGAACATCGACCCGGGGTTCCATACCTCGAACCTCCTCACGCTGCGCGTCGTCCTGCCGGAGGTGGCCTACGACACCGAGGATCGCCGCCGCGCCTTCGTCGACGAGGGGCTGCCGCGCATCCGCGCGCTGGCCGGCGTGGAACGGGCGGCCATCGTGTCACCGCTCCCGCTGGGCGGAGGCCTCTCATCGTACTCCATCTCGGTCGAAGGTGCACCGCCGCCGCTACTGGGCGAAGAGCCGGAGGCCAGCTTGTTCGTGACCAGTGCCGGCTACTTCGAGACGCTGGGCATTCCACTCAAAAGGGGGCGGACCTTCGGCGAGCGCGACGGGCGGCCCGGATCCAGCCCGGTTGTAATCGTCAACGAGACGCTGGCGGCGCGCCACTGGCCGGGACAGGACCCGACCGGCAAGCGGCTCAAGTTGGGCGGCTCTTCCTCGAAGCGACCGTGGATGACGGTCGTCGGCGTGGTGGGCGACGTACGCCAGCGGACCCTTGACACGCCGATTAGAGCGGGGATGTATGTGCCGCACGCCCAGATGCCGGCCAGGGGATTCACGGTGGTGGCCCGAACGGCCGCGGCGCCGCTGGCGCTGGTGGATCCCGTGCGCCGTACGATCCATGACCTGGATCGAAACTTGCCGATCTCGAGCGTGTACGCCATGGACCGCGTCGTGGTCCGGTCGTTGTGGCAGCCGCGCCTGTTCTCGTGGATTTTCGGGGTCTTTGGTGGGGTGGCGCTCGCCCTCGCCGTGGTCGGCGTGTACGGCGTCGTGTCGTACTCGGTGGCGCAACGCACTCGGGAGATAGGTATCCGGGTGGCGCTCGGCGCCGGGCGCGGGCAGATCCGGGCCATGGTGCTGCGGCAGGGCATGCGTGCCACGGCCTTCGGCATCGGGATCGGGTTGGCCGCCGCCGTGGCCGTCACACGGCTGATGGGCGCCCTCCTGTACGGCGTGAGCCCGACGGATCCGGCGACGTTAGGGCTCGTGACGCTAGTGCTGGCTGGGACGGCGCTGGTCGCATGCCTCGTGCCCGCCCGGCGGGCGACGAAAGTCGATCCGCTCGTCGCGCTCAGATCCGAGTAGGTTTATCGGGATAAACCGGCGAGAAGATCCGAGAGGCTTGAGTGGGTTTATGTGTCCGCCGACCATTTCGCGCCCATGAACTTGAAGCCTCTGAGCCGCCGACTCTGAACACAAACCCACCAAACGTGTCCGTCCCTGATTGCCTTTTTCGGAGCGGGAAATTTAAGGCACCGGGTCCGCCCCGACTTTCGTTTACTTCATTGTGGCGCAAGACGTGCCAATCGACCGGCGTTACATGAGGTGTCGCTTTGGAATGACGAAGGTGGAGCTATGGCGCATTACCGGGTAGCAGCGATTTTCACAGTGCCCGAAGTGCCGTCTGGACCAGGCGATCAGGGATCGCAAGCGCCGGCGAAGATCGATCACGTCCCTGTTTCCCTTGTCCTGCGCTCGCCTTTTGGATAGGCTAGGGCTAAACCAGACAGGAGGATTGCCCTCATGAAGCGCAGCGCCCTGATTCTGCCTCTGATTCTCGCGTTCGTCGTCCCGTCTCGGGATGCCGCCGTCACGGTAAGAATCCTTCAGAACCCATCCGAGCTTCCAGGACCCCTCGCGACTTATGCCAAGAAAGGGGACTATATCGCCCAGGACGAGAAATTACTCGCGCTCGTCGGTGGCACCTCTCGCCTGCTCCTCTCGCCATCGAACTCTACTCTGGCAGATGCCATGGGCTGCCTCCTTGCTCTGGTCCCGGAAGGAAGAGCGACGCGAGCCCTCGTCGAGATCGGAGTCCCGGCGCTCCGCATCCAGGGCAATAACCAGACTGTAATATACAAGTCGGTCCGGCAGGAGGGGGATAGCCTGATCGCCCAGGCGACCTGGAATGGTCCAGAAAAAGGCCTGTTGGATATCGAGACCCGCTACGATTTCGTCTTCGCTGACGGGCGGGTCGTGCTCACCTCGGATATCCGCAACAACGGTTCGGCTGACATCACCGGGATCAGCTACGGATTGAGTGCCAACGCCTTGCAGAGCTACAGTTTCAGTCCGTTTCAAGCCAGATCCTATCCGGAGCTGAACTTTCGGGTCTATCAGAGGCCGGACCATGTCTTGGGCTGGTTTAATCCCAATCCACTCGAAACCCGCGACGCGCCACTCCCCGGACGCATGCGCCCCGGGGGATCCTATCGGGTTACTTATACTCTCCTGGCCGGCGCCGATATCCCTTCGATACTGGACAAGCTTTACGCCCTCGCGGGGGTTCAGCCCGAGCGGACTATGCTTGAATTCAGGGGTTTCAACGGACCGGCGGAAGTCATCGTCCAGGAGGTCGCAACCGGCGTGACGTTTTTCCGCGCATTCATGGACAAGGCTGCGTCGCTGGCCTTCCCGCTGCCGAAGGGAACGTACCGGGTCAGGACGAACCTGTTTCCTGCCGTCCGCGAGCAGCTATTTACCGTCGCCGGAAAAGCCGCTACGCCGTGGGTTGTTCCGGCCCCGACTTTCGGAAAGGCTCACGTGACCCTCAAGAACGGCCGCGGCGAGTATGTCCCGGGCAAAGTCTCGTTTATTGGAATCAATCCCTCGCTATCCCCCTACCTAGAGCCGGAGAATCCGATCGTTACCGGCCGGGGCTGGGAGTCCTCCAAAGACTCAGTCTATCCGCCCAAAGACGGGCTGGACGTCACGCTCCCGGCCGGAACCTATCTGGCAACTGCTTCGCGTGGTCCGGAGTACACGCGCGAGGCGCGGGTCATCGAAGTGCTGGAAACCCGCCTGGAGAGCCTGGACTTCATCATTGACAAGGTCGTCGATACGCTCGGCCTGATCTCACTCGACCCGCATATGCACACCCAGAATTCCGATGGTGCCGTGCTCATCCCGGAGCGGGTCCGGAGCGTGCTTGTCGAAGGGATCGAGGTCCTCGTCTCCACTGATCACAACTACATCACCGATTACAGGGCCGACCTGGACCGGCTCGGCTTGTCGAACCTGATGGCCGTGATCGTCGGAGAGGAGGTGACGGCGCGGGGCGGCAGCATCCATTACAATTCCTACCCGGTCGTGCCGCGGCCAAACGAACCCAACAACGGGGCGATCGGAGTCGAGGACGACACACCGAGGATCCTCTTCAACAAGAGCCGCACGAGAGATCCCGGCGCCCTCATTCAGGTCAATCACCCGCGTTCACGCGGCCTGGGATACTTCCTGACCTACGAACTCGACCCCGTTAAGGCTGCGGCAGCGAAGGCGCCCTTCAACCTGGACTTTGACGCCATGGAGGTCATGAACGGCGCCGGCCTGGTTGAAGCCAACCGCCAGTCGATCGAGGACTGGTTCCACCTTCTCAACCGCGGCTATGCCATCCGCGCCGTCGGTTCGTCGGACGCCCATGGCATCGATGGTGGCGAGCCGGGATATTCCCGCACCTATGTCCTGTACAACGGTCCCAAGGGCAAAGGCCTCGATGTGAACGCCCTCCTTCGGGCCGTCAAAGAAGGCCGCAGTTTCGTCAGCAACGGACCCATTGTTTCCGTGAAGGTTGGTAAGGCCACCTTCGGCGATTTGGTGAAGGCTGTGAATGGCCGCGTTGACTTGGCTGTCAAGGTCACGGGTGCGCCCTGGCTGGACGTTTCGGAAGTCAGGGTCATCGTCAATGGAGAGCGGAAGACCGTCCTGCCGGTGAAGTCGCCGGGCCTCGGTACCATCAAACTCGATCAGAAGATCACGCTCGATCTTCCGCGCGATGCCTGGATCGCCGTCGAAGTGATCGGGTCAAAGTCGCTCTTCCCCATCGTTCAACAACGCTCGAACAGCGGCAAACCGGAAAACGCCGTCCTCCCTTATGCCCTGACAAACCCGATCCTGGTGGACGTCGACGGCAACGGCCGCTTCGACCCCGTCTGGCCGGAGACGGTTCAGATCAAATAGCGCATGGGGGCCAGGGCTCGAAAACAGGATTTGTGCCTCCGCCGGCACCATGGTCTTTCAAGCACGAACCTGAGAACTCGGAAGCCGGCCAGCACTAAAGGAGGTTTTCGTTAATTACCGCAGCCCGTTATAACCGCTGGCCGCAATCGTGGAGGCCGGGCAATCTTCCAGCATCATCTCTGGAGCAGATTTGCCGACCAGATGTTGCCGGTCACCTGAATCATGAGCATGACCAGCCTATCTCGAGCAACTGAGATGGTTCTATAGCGCGATGGCCCATATACGCCATAGCGGGCGCGGTTTTCGTGATAGATCTCGATAGCGTTGCCGAGCGGCCGCATGGTTTCACCGTGGAGGCGTTGCGCCCAGACGCAGGGACGGCCGTCACGTCCAGAGATGAAGTACAGCAAGCTTCCGTCCGCTGACCAGCGCGGCGAAGCCAGAACATTGTCCTCGTCGTCCGCGATCAGAATCCAATCCCGCATTGGCGCCGCGGATGCCCGCACAGGCGCGACATAGATCGCATTGCCCCCGGACGGCTTCCCCATCACCACGGCAACCCAACGGCCATCAGGAGAAAGATCGGCATCGAGGATTGTTCCGTTGTTTGCGCCTAAAATGTTAGATCGCTCCCCCGAGACCGTGTTCTGGCGGACGATCTCATCACCATACTGAACGAGCACTTCGTTCGGATTGGAGAAGAACGATCGAATCATACACCCTTCGCAAACCTCGTGGGCCGGCGTGCTCTTCCCGTCATACAAGAAAGAATGGTATTTCCCATCAATGAAGTCCCGAAAGGCGAGCACCGAACCATTCGCATTCAGCCTCGGCTGCATGTCGATCAGGGTACCCCTCCCGGGGACGCTGGACTCGGGACCGCCCGCCATGTCCCTCAAACGAATCTCGATTCGCGACTGCGGCAGGACTGTAGCTACGCAATAGGCAAGCCTGGATCCATCCCTGGAAATGCATAGATCTACTTTGGAGATTTCCTCGGGGGTAAGGAGGCGCGGTTCTCCTGACAGGGTCCCCTTGCCCGGATCGAGCGGTAAGTTCCATATCTCCGCAACTCCCTTCATATTGCTTATCAACATGCTGCCATCGTGAGCAGGTGTGGAGGTAAAATTCATGCCAGCGCCTGAAGTGAGCCTGCGGGATGCCCCGGAGATCTTCCAGTCTCCAGGTTTGATGAGAGCGGCGAACAGGTTGCAGCCCTCCGCGTGGGAAGCGCCCTCTGAGTAGATCACAAGGTTGCCAAACCAGCCGGCAGGATATATCCAGGTCTGCGCGTTCGCCGGCCTCAGGCTTTGGACCGCGCCGGTCCGGACTGCAGCTCCACTGTCAACGGGCGCCACCCACCAATCAGCAGAAGAAGGATCGTGCCTGCGAAGGCCATAGAAGAGCACATGTTTCCCATCAGGAGACCAAACCGCCAAGGGGCGGGCACCATACGCCGGAAACACTCCGAACTCCGGTTGGAACGGTTTGGGAATCCCGCCCTGAGCAGGTATCAGATACATCTTGTTCAGAGAGGCATCGCCGGACGGGGGCATCACCGTATAAATGATCTGTGAACCATCCGGCGAGTATCCTGGAAACCAGCCGCCGTCTGCGATCTTCTGCTCCTCGCCTCCAAACGTGTTGGTGCGATAGATTCCACCCCCGTTGCGCATCGAGCGAAAAACAACCTGAGTGCCATCGGGTGAGAGACAGGGCTGCAGATCGTCCGCCTTATCGTATGTGAGCCGGATCTCCTGGCGTCCGCCGAGCTGTCGGACGTAAATGTCAAGATTGCCCGGATCGTTGCGGTCTGATTCGTATGCGGCCAGCTTGCCGTCCGGCGAAATGGAGCGTGCAGAAGTGACCCCTGAATCGTAGCTGAATCTTGTCAGCCGCAGCTCGCTCGGGGGCTCGTGGAAGAAGCGCCACAACATTGCTGCGGCCACAACAACTAGAACGCTAACTGCTGCGAGCAGCCACCGGAGAGGGAAGGAGCGACGCGGTGCCACGGGCATGGTCGCCGAGAGCCTGCCGGAGTCCGATTCCTCCTTAAGATCGCGGAGCACTTCTTTCAGGTCGGACATGTTCTGCCAGCGGCGTTGCGGGTCCTTACGCAGGCAGCGCGCGAGGACGCGCTCTACCTCGGGCGGTGTGTCTGCAACAATTTCCCTCACCGGCTGCGGCTCTTTCTGAAGAATCGAGGCGAGAGTCATTGCCTTCGATTCCCCTTGAAATGCGCGCCGGCCAGTCAGCATCTCGTAAAGCACTGAGCCGAACGAAAAAATGTCAGAGCGGGCATCCACCGTCTTGCCTTGTGCTTGCTCAGGAGACATGTAGGCTACAGTGCCGACAATCACGCCCTTTTCTGTATGGAGCTCTTCGCCGGCAGCCGCGGTCTCGGTCGCGGCCGACGGGCCGGCCTCCTCTCTCTCCATCAGCTTGGCAAGACCGAAATCGAGAATCTTGACGCCGCCGTCTTCGTTCACCATGATGTTTGCCGGTTTCAGATCCCGGTGCACGATGCCTGCCGCATGGGCTTTGGCCAGCCCATCGGCGATCTGGACGGCATAGCCAAGCGCCTCATTGATACCCAACCCTTTGCTGCCAACGAACCGGTCCAGCGTCTTGCCCTGAACATACTCCATAGCAATGAATTCGATGCCGTCGGCTTCGGCAATGTCGTAAACGTGAATGATGTTGGGATGATTCAGGGCCGAAGCGGCCCTGGCCTCCTGCACGAAGCGCCGCTTGCGCTCGGCATCGGCGACCCTCTCAGGTGGTAGAACCTTTAATGCGACGAAGCGGTCGAGGTGGGTATCGCGAGCCTTGTAGACGACTCCCATTCCGCCCGCGCCAAGCTTCTCAACGACTCGATAATGGCCGAGCACTTTGCCGATCATGGAGAATCCCTCCACGGGCAATTTGCAGCCTGCAATCAGAACGACCTTAATTTGCTGTGATTATATTCTGCTGGCGCAACCCTGGATAGCTGAATCCACAATACTTGACTGGATATCAGGTACTTGCAGACTGGCACGTTCCCCAGACGACATTCTGGGACACGTGACGGCGGTTGCGGTGAGCCGGCGGTAATTTCCCACATCGCGAATTATAGGGAGCGAACCTTACCCCGTTAGACGAATGTAACCAATGGGCCCTGCAGTAATCAAAAGGAAAGATGAGGCGCACGGATCAGGCCGGGAATCACTTGTTCCGCAATCTTTGGGGATGTAAGATCCGGCCAGAGGAGCTTACTGCCGGATTCAGGCATGGGATGCAGATCCGTTGATTGGGAGGATGCATACTCATGAAACACAGAGGGACTTTCTTGGTATTTGCGCTTTTTCTATTGAGCGCTCCAGTGATCTTGAACGCCACTGAACAGAAGGAGTAAAGAAGAAGTAAAGACCCGATCAAACTCGGGCTACGCTGCAGGGAGGACAAACCGTGGAGAAGAAGAATCCAGTATTCGAGGAAATGATCCCGATGAGGATCGTATTCAGCGTACCCGGGATGGACGGTGTGAGCGTTCAGCGCAACTTGGAGTACAAGTCCGCCGATGGTCAGCCGCTCCACATGGACATCTACACCACTTCTGGGACGCCGAGACCGAGTCCGGCAGTGATCCTAATCCATGGGGGCCCGATCCCCAGGATCGGCGCCAAGAATATGGGGGTGTTCGTATCATATGGCGAGCTGCTTGCCGCGTCGGGATTCGTGGCTGTCGCCTTCAACCACCGCTTCCTGACGCCAGCTCGACTCACCGAGGCGGCGGGAGACGTCGCGGACCTGGTGGCTCACGTCCGTGAGAACGCCGTCTCGTTGGGTGTAGACCCGGAACGCTTGGCGCTCTGGGCGTTCTCCGGCGGCGGATCGTTCCTGGCGGCTCCGCTGCGAGAGCGGCCGACCTGGCTGCGCGCCGTAGTCGCCTATTACGCTGCCCTGGACCTGCAGCCGCCGCCGGAAGCCGAAAGCAGGATCAGCCCAGAGCTGCGCCAGACCTTCTCAGCAATCCGCAGCCTGGGTGAGGACGCACGAAGCGCGCCGCCCATCCTCGTTGCACGGGCAGGCCTGGACAATCCCTGGTTGAACGCGGCAATCGACCGCTTCGTCGAGACCGCGATAGCCAAGGGCGCGACTCTCGACCTACTGACCCATCCAAAGGGCCGTCACGGTTTCGACATCCTGGACGACGACGCCCGCTCGAAGCAGATTATCGATCACACGCTCAGGTTTCTCAAAAACTATCTCGCTCTTTGAATCGTCCGGAAGGCCCGTTCCTGCGGAGAGGAACCGGCGACGGGCGAATCGTACATCGGCCAGGTTGCCCAGGTACGGGCTTCGCGGTAGTAAAGCATTTCAACAACTCAGCCACGCCGCGAATGGCCTGCTCGAGCGGGACGAGGTGTGAGGGGTTATTGTTGCGAACGGGACTTCGCGAGAGTGTGAGCCCGATACGCGCTGGCACCACTGTTCGGCTCGGACCTCCTGGAAAGCCGCAGATCGTGGCTAGCTATCTTGACGCTCCGAGAGCACATCCCGTGCAGTCGTCCAACGAATACCAGGATAGCGATCAATGTCGAGCGGCTTTAGCTTCGCCCGGCCGTCGAACATGTTACGCATGTACTGCATGCCCTGCCATGCCGGGTAAAGTTCCTTCTCTCCGGGAGCGACTGCGCGCGCGACCTTGATAAGCGTGCCGAGCATTCCCAGACCTCCGGCGCGGAACAGGCGGAACTCCTCTCCGGTCACCTCACTTACGACCGCCGTCAGTTCCCGGGCGCTGAGTTGATCGCCAGCAATTCGTAGAAAGCGAGGAGTGGAAGGATCAAGAGCCGCGTGCGCCGTGAATGCGGCCGTGTTGTCCATCGTCGTGAAGTCCATGCGCTGGTCCGCGTCGCCCCAATAGAGGACTCGCTTCAGTTTGAAGAGAATGAGCGGCATCTGACCGGTCAGCATATCGGCAAACGCACCGTTAAAGATCGTGGTCGCTGAAATCGAAGTTCTATCGAGGCGTTTGTGGAAATCTCGGCGCAGATCGAGATTGCGATTCTCTCCGGGTGGAAACTTGGTGAAATCGATCGAGTAGTCGGACGGAATGAAACGTGGCACGCCAGCCTTGATCGCGGCGTCGAGCAGAACCGTTTGCGTTTCCACGATCACATCCCGCAATCCCTGCAGCGCCGACACCAAGCAGGACGCACACGAACATGCCAGTGTCACTTGGGAAGCGCTGCTCAAGTCGACACTGGCAATCGTTACGCCGAGCTCCTGCAGTCGCTCAAGCTTGTCTCGCGCAGTGCCGTGGCGAACAAGCGCTCTTACGCTGGTTCCCCGTTCGCGCAAAGCTCTGGCGATGCGTCCGCCGAGATTACCGGTAGCTCCCGCCACGACGATGCTCGAGTCATTCATGACTCCGATATTAGAGAAATGACAGCGTCGATGTAAAGTGGGTGCAGGTTCGAGTGGGGGTCGACCGAAGGCTTTTTCGGTCGATGAGGCCAACGGACGACTGGCACCCTTGCAGGGCTGTCGGAACAAACCGGTTCCCAAGCCCGTTTATGGTCAATGGGCAAATTCCCGAGTAACCGCGATTCCGACAAGTGCTGTCGATTCAGCTATCAGGGGCCACGCCAGCCGATCTATAATCAGTCAAAATTCATGTTTTTGTGATTGCTGTGGGCGAATTGCCGTTGCGGAGGTTTCCATTCCCGAGATCGGCCAGACCATTTCGCACTATACGATTATTGAAAAGCTCGGCGCAGGTGGCATGGGGGAAGTTTACAAGGCGCGCGATAGACGTCTGGATCGCACTGTGGTGCTCAAGGTCCTCAAGACTGCAGCCTCTTCTTCCGCGGATCTCCGGCTGCGCTTCGAGCGCGAGGCGCGCGCGATTGCGGCGCTCAGCCATCCCCACATTTGCATCCTCCACGACATCGGGTCGCAAGAAGGCATCGATTTCCTGGTTATGGAGTACCTGGACGGGCAGACGCTGGCTGAACGCCTTGCGGGGGGGCCACTTCAGATCGATCAGGCGCTTCAGTTCGGCATCCAGATCGCGGATGCACTGGCGGTCGCTCACAAACAGGGGATCATCCACCGCGACCTTAAGCCGGGAAATGTGATGTTGACGAAAACGGGCGCGAAGCTCCTCGACTTCGGCCTCGCTAAGCTGAAGAATCAAGGGCCGACAGGCGGCGAGCTTCAATCTTCACTGCCAACACAGGCTGCCGCCACAGTGACCCAGAAAGGCACAATTCTTGGAACGCTCGCCTACATGGCTCCCGAACAACTCGAAGGCAAAGATTCGGATGCCCGGAGCGACCTCTTCGCGTTTGGGGCGGTGTTGTACGAGATGCTAACAGGAGCGCTGGCGTTCGAGGGAACCAGCCAGGCCAGCATAATCACAGCAATCATGTCGTCTGAGCCGCCGCCCGTGTCGTCACGCCAGCCGTTGACGCCGCCCGCCCTGGACCGACTGGTGCAGCGTTGCCTGGCGAAGAATCCGGATGACCGCTGGGATTCCGCACATGACGTGGCCGACGAGCTCAGGTGGATCACCGACGCCGGAACTTTACCAAGGACGGCACGCGCGGGTCTGCCGGACCGAGATCGGACACGAGGTCGGATTTTCCGTAAGGTAGCGATTGGAGCTATGGTTGCCACTGCAATCCTGGCAGCGACGCTAGGGATCTGGTACATCCACCAACGCCAGATCACCCCAAGCCGCCCGGTCAGTGCCGTGTCGGTACTTGTGGCGGACTTTGTGAACCGGACTGGTGACGCCGTCTTTGATGGTACCCTGGCTCCAGCGTTCAGCGTGGCCATCGAAGGAGCGTCTTTTGTCACGTGCTATAGCCAGGCGTCCGCCAGGAGACTGGCGCTGCAAATGAAGCCGGACATGACTGTGCTTGATGAGTCGCTGGCTAGGCTGGTGGCTGTCCGTGAGGGGATCAACATCGTCACCACGGGAATGGTGGCGAAGTCAGGCGGCTATGAGATTTCGATCAAGGCCATCGATGGGATGACCGGTAAAGCCATGTTTGTCGATGCGATCAGGGCATCCAACAAGGACATGGTTCTGGCTTCCGTTGTGAAGCTTGCAGCAAGACTCCGTCGCGCGCTTGGCGAAGCGACACCGGAATCGACAGAACTGGCACGTGCCGAGACATTCACTGCGAACTCCTTGGAAGCCGCGCACGATTATTCCATGGCCCAGGAGCTACAGTGGTCGGGCCAATATGATGAAGCGATTCAATGGTACCAGAAGGCGCTGGCACTCGACCGGGACCTGGGTCGCGCCTATGTGGGACTCGCGGCGATCGCGGCGAACTTATCCCACAGGGAGGAAGCAGAGAACTACCTCAAACAGGCCATGGCACGCATTGCCAGGATGAGCGAGCGGGAGAAGTACCGCACACGAGGAATCTACTACCTGGTGACGCGACAGCCTGATCAAGCGGTCGAGGAATTCGGTAACTTAACGAAGTCCTACCCTGCCGACAACGTCGGCCTGAGCAACCTCGCAATTGCCTACTTGTACAAACGTGACATGGCACGAGCGCTCGAGTCGGGCCGCCGCGCCGTCGAGATCTTCCCAAAGCACGTTCTCTCCCGTGCCAACCTAGCCCTATATGCCATGTATGCCTCAGACTTCGACACCGCAGTCAACGAGTCTGCGCGTGTCCTCACGATGAATCCCAAGTATAAGGCGGCCCATGTGTGCCTGGGTCTCTCCTACCTTGCGCTCGGGCAACCCGAGCAAGCGGAGGCCATTTGGGCTAAGTTGGCGGAGCTTGGCCCCGACGCCGCATCGACGGCTGCGCTTGGCAGGGCTGATCTTGCGATCTATCAGGGGAGAACGGCGGACGCCAAGTCGATTCTCACGAAATCGATTGACGTTGATATGGGCAGAAAGGAAACCGAGGATGCGGCACACAAAATGGCCGTGCTGGCGACGGTTCATCTCCTCGAAGGATCGCGTGGTCAGGCACTAATGATGGCCAGGCAGGCGTTGGCGACGAGCAGAGTTGACACCATCATGTTCAGCGCTGCCATTGTGCACGCCACTGCAAGAGACGAGAATGCAGCTTTGACTATAGCCGATGATCTCGACCGTCGTTATGGGCCAGAGCCGCAGATGCTGGCAAGGTTGGTTCGCGGTGAAGTAGCGCTCGCGCGACGCGATGCACGTGCAGCCCTGGCACAGTTCACGGACGCTCAGCGATTCGCTGACTCCTGGCTCGGCCGAAATGGCTTGGGGCGTGCGTACCTGGAGATGGGGGCATTCCCAGAGGCACAGAACGAGCTTGAGCACTGCCTCACACGCCGTGGAGAGGCATGTGCGGTATTCCTCGACGAGATTCCCACTTATCGAATTCTGCCGCCGATCTATCTGCTGCTCGGCCGGGCGGAGGATGGACTAGCCTCGATTTCCACGGTACTGGAAATGACTAACGCGTCCAGCCGCATTGCCCTGAAATCGGGCAGCCGGGCCGTTTTGAGCCTCGAATCGTTAGCGATATCGAATACTTATCTGTAACGATAGTGCATACCATAG
>JAIQGI010000083.1 GCA_020072565.1 Terriglobia bacterium | reverse complement strand
TAGAGTGCCTGGAATGTGGTCTCGGTGGCGCTGTCCAAGCCATTGATCGTGTGCAGGAGGGTGTAGCGCACGAGCAGCTGGCCGGCGAGAGAGGGAGTGCGGAGGCGAAAGAACAGGCGTTCGTCCTCGGTGTAGGGCTCGAACGTGAGGCTCATGTCATGCTCGCCCCCGGCAGGGTCGGCGAGCAGGACGTCGTAGATTTGATAGGGGACTGCGCCGGCCTCGGCCTCGGTCAGTTCGTAGACATACTGGCCGGTGACCACGTCGAGATAGGTCGCGGCGTGGATGGGAAGGCGCAGGTTGAGGGTCTTGAGCGCCTGGCGGATCGCAGCCTCGCAGGTGGCATCGGAGAAGAGAGTGCCGTCGTCGAGCAGGATCGCTTGGAGCTTGTCGGTGAGCTGAGCTAGAGTATCGGCCATAGTGTCATCTGCCTTTCGATTGTGTAGGCGAAGCGATAGCTGAGGGGATGGGGTATCTTCGCTCTGTTGGCTGGGGAGTGATCGTGGCGACCGTTGTTGATGAGCCGGGAGAAAGGGATCTCGCCGATGGGGGGTAGATGGCCCCACAGGTGGAAGGCGCCGAAGATGCGGGCGGGTTTGCCAAGGTGAGGCTCGAAAAAGGGGACAGCGCCGCGCACGTTCTCGATGACCCAATACATGGGATTGCTCTCGTCGACGATACGCTTGCATGCGAGCATGAGGGACAGATCGGGGTACTTCTTGTCGGGGTGCCAGCTATCTGGTTGTGTGAACTTGGAGAACTCGGTGCAGGGGGGGCTGGCCCATACGAAGATAGGTTGGTCGCCGTCGTAGTGCCACGTGCGAATATCTCTGAACGCCGAAGAACGCAGACGAACGCCGACATTTTTGATCGTGTTGCGGCCAATTCCCCGGTTCTTTTCTGCTTGCCGTCCAACTTCACTGATAGTTCAGGTTAGGGCCCAGAATCGCCCCTTACAGACCATCATTTTCTGCTTCCAAGCGAATGGAGCTCACCGGACGCTGTCCTGGTTTGGCGTTGGCGGAAGGATCAGGAACGGACCCGACAAAGCGGCAGAAGATGCCACGCACCTTCTCGACGATCAGAACGACGACAAAGCGAAATCCACGCCAGAAGTGCTTGCCGGACCACAACATCAGCAGCCCTACCGCGAGTATGATCAATGAGACGATCAACCCGAGGACGCCGGCTGCCTGGGGATTGTGCTGGAACGGCCCAAACGAAATGATCTCCGTTCCCACCATGTCGTTGACGGTGTAGAGGATACCCGGAGCCAGGATGGCTATCGCACTCACAACAGAGGTGGCAAAGCCGGCTACTACCAGAGAAACTGCGGCCCCAAAATAGCCGATCAACAAGGCGAACAGCCCGGCCAAGAACCCGACGAGGAGAGCCAGTGCACCGAGGCCTAGCGGCACGCCGAATAGGGCAATCAGCACGCCAGCGACGATATAAAGTGGCGCCTTCTTACCCCTGCCGAGACGGGTGACGGCTTGCGGCATGCGACTGGCAATCACGTCGGCCGGGTCACCCAGTCTCCTGAGCACCTTCAGAATGCGCTCAATCTCGTCGCCCGCGCTCTCGTCTGTGTATGATTCATAAATATGGGAGCGTATCTCGTTCACCACTTCCTGGCGGTCGATGTCCGGCATTCCCTTCAGGCGTGCGGACAAACGCTCCAGGTAATCGGTCACGATTCTCGCCACAGCCTGCGGATAGTCGCTATTCATGGTCTGGGTTCCCAATGATGATTTTTTTCGTTGCCTGCGCTTCCGGAGCCGCTGCGATATCCTGCCCGGCGGCATCCACCAATCCCACAAGTCGGCGGAATTCCCGGTTCAGAGCCTCGCACATGGCTCGGCCGGCGTCGGTCAGGGCATAATACTTCCGCGGTGGCCCCTGGTTGGATTCCACCCATTCGGTGCGCACCAGCCCTTCCTTGGCCAGGCGCGACAGGATGGGATAAATGGTCCCTTCTTTCAGGTCAAGGGCTCCGGCGGCGGTCAGATCCCGCACAAGCGAATACCCATAGTGCGTTCTTAGATACAGGGCGGTAAGGATCGCCAGCTCCAGTATCCCCTTGCGCAGTTGCGTAATCTTGTTGTCGATCTCATCGTTCTGGTACATGGTTACACATGGTATACGCTTATACATAGTATTTGGTTCAGAAATATTCATGGGGTCGGATCTTGATGAATCATGGTCGCTGCCCAATTTTGATCTTTTCAGATCAGACCCCGGCCGCGGCTGCCTGTTGCTGAATTCGTTTCTGAGCAGGATGAGAAACAATTGTAACCTCTTCCGCAAAAGCGCTAAACTCGCGTCCGTGCGGATGTACTCCGTCAGGGCCGCGCACCTGACCCCGCGCAGGACCTTCACGAGATGTCAAGCCCGGAGGCGATCGATGCCGATCCGAAGGGGTGACACGCTTTCCCATTACCGGCTGATCGAGAAGATCGGCGAAGGTGGTATGGGAGTCGTCTGGAAGGCCCTAGATACGACCCTTGGCCGCAACGTCGCACTCAAAGTCCTACCCGAGTCCGTCACCTGTGATGCGGATCGGGTGGCACGGTTCGAACGGGAAGCCAGAACGCTGGCGGCGCTCAACCACCCCAACATCGTTACGATCCACTCGGTGGAAGAGTCGGAGAGCGCACGCTTCCTTACGATGGAGTTGGTCGAAGGTGAACCTCTCTCCGGGCTGGTTCATGTCGGCGGGCTCCCGCTCGAGAAGATCTTCAGCATAGGGATCCCGTTGGCCGGCGCTCTCGCTGCCGCACACGAGAAGGGCATCGTCCACAGGGATCTGAAGCCCGGCAACATCATGGTGACCGAAGGCGGCGAGATAAAAGTCCTGGACTTCGGCCTCGCCAAGCTCAAGCCGGCAGCCGCGGTGGCGGAAGCTGAGCCGCCGACAGAGACGATGACTGCGGCCGGCCAGCTGGTAGGCACATTCCCATACATGTCTCCGGAGCAGGTACAGGGCAAGTCCGTCGATCATCGATCGGATATCTTCTCGCTTGGCATTATTCTCCATGAAATGGCCACCGGCACGCGTCCGTTTCAAGGCAAGACGCGCGCCGAGTTGATGTCGAGCATTCTGAGAGACATACCGGCGCCGGTAAAGGAAGCACGCGTGGAATTGCCTGATTTTCTCGGGAAGATCATCCGCCGCTGTCTCGAGAAGGATCCTGGCCGCCGCTACCAATCCGCCCTCGACGTACGCTACGAGCTCGAAGATCTGAAGAAGGAGCTCGAGGCTGCGCAGGCAGTCAAGGCGCGCCCCTCTGCTGCTCCATCCATCGCGAAGGGTTTCCGTCGCTGGTGGATTGCCGCGGCTGCCGTCCTGGGAGCCGTCTTGATGGCCCTTCTAGCTTTCTACACCTTCGGCCCGCCCCGCGAGCGGTTCATAGGCAGGCCGGCCCGGCAGATTCGCTCACTCGCTGTGTTGCCGTTTCGCAACATGATGGGCGACGAAGCGCAGGAGTACTTCGTCGAAGGAGTCCACGAGGCCCTCATCACCGAGCTGGCCAAAACCGGGCTTACGGTGATATCGCGCACCTCGGTGATGCGCTACCAGAAAACCGACAAGCAGGTGCCGGAGATCGCGCGCGAGCTCAACGTGGATGCGGTCATCGAAGGCTCGGTGCTTCGAATCGGCAGCGATGTCCGCGTGACCGCTCAGCTCATCAATGGATCGACGGATGAGCATCTGTGGGCTGATTCTTATGACCGCGAACTTGCCAACACGATGGCCATGCTCGCGGAGGTGACGCGCGCCATAGCGGGCCAGATCAAGCTCAGCCTGACACCCGAGCAGCAGGCTCGGCTGTCGGGTGCACGGCCGGTCGACCCGAAAGCCCAGGACGCCTACCTTCGAGGCCGGTATTACCTCAACAGAGCCAGCGCTGAGGGCACTCAAAGAGCCCTGGAGTTCTTCCAGGCGGCCATCGACATCGATCCTTCGTATGCGCCCGCTTACGCAGGGACGGCTATGGCCTGTGCCATAGCAGGCGTGGCGGGCAGTGGGCTCAGCGACCCTGCACGGGTCGGGAAGTTTCGGGCAGCTGCGGATAAGGCGGTCGAGCTGGATCCGAAGCTGGCCGAAGGGCACGCAGTGCGTGGGCTGGTCAAACTCTACTTCGACTGGGAGTGGTCGAAAGCCAAGGAAGAGCTCAAACTGGCCCTCGAACTCAATCCGGCAGACGCGCTCGTCTATCACCCATATGCCGACTGCTTTCTGGTGGAGGGACACGCGGAAGAATCGCTAGCGCTTGTCGAAAAGGGCGCCAAACTCGATCCCCAATCGCCGCTTGTTGTGGGTCCCGTAGCCGGACACCTCGGTTTCCTGCGCCGATTCGATGACCAGATGGTAGAAGCCCGCAGGTTTCAGAAAATGTTTCCAGACTCTATATTCGGCATTAATTTTTTGAGATATGCACTCTGGCACAAAGGCCTGTACGACGAGGCGATGGCACAGTATCGGCTTTCCTGGAAAGAAGATCGTGAGATGTTAAATGCCCTGAATCAGGGTTATGCGAGAGCCGGCCCGCGGGGAGCGATGCGGGGTATAGCCGAAACGTTGGCTGCGCGCTCCAAGCAGGGTTACGGTCATCTGATCGAGATCGCGCAATATTACGCTCGGGCGGGTGAGGCAGACGCGGCATTTCAGTGGCTGGAGCGCGCCTATCGTGAACGCGCCCCCTTCCTCGCCCACCTCCAGGCAGATCCCGATTTCGATCCGTTGCGCTCCGACCCCAGGTTTGACAGCCTCCTGCGGCGTATGAACTTCCCGAAGTGACCACGCCTCGGTCTGCAGTTCGTTGCGGATCCTCCCGGAGTTGGAATTCGTAACCCGCCGCTCGTGGCAATCTTTTCCGGGAAACCCCGCCAGGGCGCCGCAGTCGGCCGAGGTGGCGGTCCCGCCTGCAGAGATAAGTGTCGAAAGGGGGCCAGGTTCAAACGCGCCGGCTTGTCATTTCACTGCCTCTCCAAGCCGATAATGAAAAACCCTGGATCAGTCGAGTTCGAGCCACTTGAACCAGATCGGATGGTTCTCCTTGTACCATCCGAGGATCTCCCGGAGCTTTACCTGATCCTGAGGGGGGATGACATCGTCCGGAATACGTTTGAAGTGAAGTCGGATGCAGCTCTCGCCGAAATGCTCCAGGGCTTCTGTGCAGAGGGTCTGCAGTTCATTCCGGATCCTTCCGGAGTCGGAAATCGTAACCCGCCGCTCCCGGTAATCTTCTCCGCGAAGAAACCGGTTGAGCAAAGGGTTGAATATGAGCCTGCTCTTCCCAATCGTCTCCAGCAGGCGCAGTGTAAATGTGGTGCGTTTGTCGCCTTTGGTCGTGGACAGGCGAACCGTCACCCGGTAGGAGTTTTCGCTGATCTTTTGAATCCCGGGAGCCCCTGTGTAGGGATCCGGCAGCATGTACCCCGAGACAGCCATGACGTCCCAATTTTTGCCGGGAAGGAAATCGTCCGCAGAGAGAACACCTTTGTTCAGCGGAATCCCTGCACTTTTGGCCTGAAGGATGTTGTTCCTATATTGTTCGATGGTCTCCTTGTCGAGTTCCCTCCCAAAGATTCGGTACAGCTGCTCGCCGAAATCCTCCGCGGCTGGATCCATTCTCATGATCAGGGGTTCACGGTCGTAACCCAATTCGAATGTCGATGAGAAAATGGCGAGGGATACGTCCAGACCAAGGATCGGATACAGGCTGGCTGCCTGAATCGCTTCGGCCGATGCAGCGTAACCGTCCACGATAAACAGATGGGTTTCACCGGCAGCGTCTTTCCATGTTCCCACCTGGAACGTGGGCGCATAGGTTCCGGAATCCGTAAAGGCCTTGTGCCCGTTGGGCAGTACCCACCCGTCGTCGATCAGATCCGCGCCGAGCGCCTGCCACGCCTCCCAGATCCTCCCGATGCGGTGGACCCGGCTCTTGCCCCGCAAAGTCCACACGTGTACGTTTTTGTTTTTGATGTCGGGATAGCTGATTTTGATGGACTCGAGTACTTTCGCCCTCGGTGTGAAGAAATTAACCAGCCATGACTCCTTGCCAGCGTTTTCCACAACCTCGCGGGGCAGGACGAGGTTCCCCATGTAGCCCTCGTAAGGTTTGGTAATGCACAGGGGTTGATCGAAGATATGTAATACGGTCAGGGGGCCCGTTGTTGCGCCTTGCGCGAACCGGGAGGTGTTCTCGAGTGTGTCGATCGCTGTGCCCCAGACGGTTATCCCGGCGTCGTTCAAATCACGATGAAAGTCATCCCACCGGTATGTTTCCGAATTGATCAGCTGATGGACCCTGCCTTCCAGGAAGCGCGCGACCTGTGGCCTTGCGTAAATCCTGCCGAATCCGAGCAGGGGATTGGAACCCATTTCGGGTGTTTCCCCTGCCTTGGGCATCAGCCCTTCCCCCAGACAGACCATGATCGCGTGATTCTCCGGCAGGGAGCGCGAGAGATACCACAAGGACTCGCTCATCGCGTAGGCGGAAATGGCATCGGCATCTTTTTTAACCTGGTTCAGACCTTTCTTGTCCAGATGAAGGCCCTCGCCGTAGCGCCCGAACAGCTGCGTGCCCAGCGCAGTCACGGCAGCGGTCATCATGAACATCCTTTCCATCTTGGCATCCACGAAAGAGATGCTGTCGCTCAACTTCGTCCGGCGGGTGCCGCGGATCCAATCCACTTCGACATCTTCCAGCCACAGATGGAATCTTCCCAAGAGCGGGCTGGTGTCAAAGGCCCACTGCGCGACCCGATTCCTCTTCTCTATGGCTTTTTTGTCCATTTCGATGGTCCTTTCTATCGAAGTCGGGCTGAGATGGAATTCACGCAATCCTATGTAGTATATCTTTCAATCGAATACAAGAGACTCATGGCTCAGAATTTCGCTTGCTCCTGAAACTCTCTCGATATAACAATGTTCTCCTGGAGAGAATCTCAGGTCTCATGCCGAATTTCTACCCAACGCAACTTTTTGCCATGCAGCGTCCAGCAAATAGCCGGCGTTCCTGCTGTGCGAGGCAGGCGTGATTCGCGGACGCTTTCCTGGTTGGATCCCCGTC
This sequence comes from Terriglobia bacterium, assembly GCA_020072565.1. Classification (NCBI taxonomy): domain Bacteria; kingdom Pseudomonadati; phylum Acidobacteriota; class Terriglobia; species Terriglobia bacterium. The sequence goes on along the minus strand of JAIQGI010000083.1, from coordinate 8,802 downwards.
CTGGTTTTGCTGCTTGTGCCTGCAACGACCTCGCCTGCTCAATTTCCGACTTCTACGATTTCCGGGTCCGTGTCTACACCGGACGGCACACCGATTCCTGACACGCAGATTCAATGGACGCAAAACGGGCGGTCGATCTCCCTCCTCGCAGATTCCTCCGGCTGCTTTTTCTTCCATTTTGCTTTTCCCGGCCGCCACACACTCAGTTTCCGGCACACGTCGACTCCCGAAGTCGGCACGTATGAGGCTCTGGTCGGCCCCGGCACTCCCCTGCACTTGACGGTTGTGCTTCATTTCAGCGGGGAAGACGACTCCGGGCCGGGCACTTGGGAGATCAAGGCACAATCCGCTCGGACCCGGGATGTCTGGCAACCCGAGCGGGTCCTCACCGAGAAGCAGATCGAATTACTGCCGAGTACAGAGCACCTTTGGTCGCTTCTGAACCACACCGAGGCATCGCTAGTGGCGGAACGCTACGACATTTCGGGACTGAACAGTCAGCGCCAGCTTTTGCTCGGCGTGCGCGGCAGTTCCTGGACTCAGAACCAGGCTTTGCTGAATGGGATGACCATCAGCCACCCTGCCGGCGACGGGATCCTTGCCTTTCCCGACCTGGCGGCCATGGAGGCAATCATCTACACGGCCGGCGACTCTCCAACCCGGCACACGGGCCCCGGTGCCCATCTGGAATTCATACCGAAGTCGGGAGAGCGCGAATTGCACGGCCAGGCCCAGGCTTTCTTTCAAAGCGGGGCGCTGCAGAACAGCAACCCGACCACCCGCGACCGCTTTTTCGGCCTTACGGAATCCGACGAAAGATGGAAGCATTTTGTGAACGGCGGCGTGCAGCTGGGAGGGCCGTTGTGGAGCCGGCCCTGGACCTACTTCGGCTCCATCTCGGTTCGAGACCTCGAAAAGCGTATCCGTAATCATCCATTGCCCGTGTCCGCCACCGTGTTCCAGGAGGCTTTCGATCTTTCGGGTCAGTTGTCGGCCCGGGATCAGCTGGGTTTGTATGGGTCAGCACAGCAGTTGGGCGAGCCCGAGGCAGGATCAAGCCCCCAGGTCACCAGGGAATCAGCGCTGGACCAAAAGCGTTCCTATCACGCTGTGCAAGCGGTATGGACGCGATATCTCTCTGCAAAGAGCCTTCTGGATTTCAGATTCGGGGTGGCACTTGGCAACGTGAAAACGCATTTCCAGCGCGACGCTCGGGGGCAGAGCTGTGAGGATGTCTTCCCGGGATACGCTCTCTTCGGGGTGCCGGATTCCCCTTCACCCCGGACTATGATCGAGATGCTGAGCAACACCAGCAGAGGACCGGCGCCACTGGCGATTTCCTCCGACGCCGGTTCGACCGAAGGATCCGCAGTTTTCTCGACCGTACGCAAGGGCGCCGGGAATTCGGATCACAGGGTGTCGACGGGAGTGAGTTACCATCGGATGTCTCTGATGCAGGATTACTCCGCCATCGATGGTGTGAATCTCCTGTTTTTCGAGGGTGCCGCCAACTCAGTAAAGATGCTCAACACGCCGGTACGAACACGGGATCGCGTCAGTCAGTTGGAATTGCATGCCTCGGATAGTTTTTCCTGCGCGCGCTTGACCCTGACTCTCGGAGCTTCTGTCGACTCCTCCCGGGGACAAGATCTCCTGTACTCCGGACAGACTGCCAATTCTCTGATGTGGACAAATGTTGCCGGGAGGTTTGGGGCAGCGTACCAGGTGCTTGACCGGTACCCGCTTGTGCTGCGGGCAGGCGTAGCGCAAATCTACGATCAGGCCCTCGTAAGCATCTGGACTGCCGCAAACCCCGATGGCCTCGGAGTACGGCTCTACTCCTGGGACGATGCCAACGGCGACCGGCAATTTCAGGGAGGAGAAAATGCACAGATTTTGAAGGTTTATGGTTCGCCGTATACCAGGATGGACCCGAAGCTGAAGAATCCGAGAACCACTGAACTGACTTTTGGGCTCACGCAGGAAGGCCCACGCGGTGTCACTTTCCACATGTTCGGATTCCGGCGGTTTGAGCACAAACTCATTTCGCTGGTCAACCAGGGTGTACCCTTTTCCGCATATCTTCCGGTGCAGGTGTTCGACCCGGGCCCGGATGGGATGGTGGGCTCCGCTGACGACAGGTTCATCTCCGCATTCAATCAGAGACCGGAAACTCTGGGGCAAGACCGCTATCTTTTGACCAATCCGGGCGGGCTCAATGGCTTTTCTGAAGGCCTTGAGCTGAAGATCAGCTTCTCCACAGGCCGGATTCAGGCGGAAGCCGCAATGACCCGCTACCGGGCGGTCGCCGCCACAGCCCCGGGCATGTCAGCACAGGAAAATGACACGAGCGCTTATCTCGGCGTCTTCGACGATCCGAACAAAGCCGCCTGGGCCAGAGGCAGCACCTATTTCGACCGGGGCACCCTTGGAAGGCTCTGGGCAACCTCCAGACTGGCCTGGAACCTGCGCGGGGCTGTGATCGTCAGCTATCAGGACGGGCTGCCCTACGGCAGGTATCTTCCGATCATGGGTCTCAATCAAGGGATCATCGGCGTCCTGACGACACAACGTGGCCCCGGAGGAGCAGGATCCTTAGCAGGACCGATGACCTCTCACTACGAAACAATCGATGTGCGCCTCTTGAGGGATTTCGCGCTGGGAGAGGGCAGGTTGGCGGCAATTCTGGATGTCTTCAATCTGGCGAATCGCGCCCAGCCTCTGCTCCAGACGGAAGTGACGGCCCCGACACAATACTGGCGCATCCCCCTGAGATTCGAGACGCCGCGCAGCGTGCAGCTGGGGATGCGCTACAAGTGGTAGTGCATGGTGCAGCATACCGCAAGTAGATGCAGATGAAGGAGGCCCCTCATCGGGAAAATAACGGACAAAGTGAGTCGATTTCGAAGGGAGGTTCGAATGAACTGGAGGAAAAGCTCGATCCTGGCAGCGTCACTTCTTCTGGCTGGTCTGGGTTCTGTGGGCCTGGCCGATGCCTTTCAGTACGCCAAATTTCTCACTGTCGCCGATATTGAGAAAGTTACAGGACTCAAGGGGGTCAACCAGGTGCCGAAAAGTCCCGACGTTGACGGGGACTTGAATTTTGCCGGTCAGGACGGGAAGCTCATTTTGTCGGCGACCTTCCTTCCCGCAAACTCATATGTCGGATTCAGATCCTCCCAGAATGGGTTCAAGTCATCCGTGTCAGGCGTCGGTGAGGAAGGCTTCATAGGGCCGGCCGGAAACTCACCCTCTTTCATACTGGTTTTTCGCAAAGGTGCTTTCGCCGTGATGCTCAACACCGAACTCGAAGGCAAGACCGGCGCCAGAATCCCAATTGAGAAGCTCATCGCTCTGGGGAAGATCGTGGCTTCGAGAATGTAGTCGATTCATCCGAAGGCCCGCGGAACGCCGGTCGTTCATAGAGCGAAGCTTGCGGTGCATCTCTTTGCGTGCTCGAGATACCCGAACCCTGGCAGCCACTGGGGAGATCTGCAGAGCGCGTGCGATCTCAGCATATTCCAATCCCTTGAGCTCTCTCAAAACGAAGGCACTTCGATGGTTCGGTTTTAGTGCGCTCAGCAGCAGGCGCGCGACCTGGCGGAGTTCTGAAGGAGACGAGGAGGAGTCTTGTGCCTGCCGGTTCCAGCCACAGAGAAGCGGAGTCTCCCGATAGCTTACGTAGAACCGCGCCTGCTGAGATCGACGATGGCGCAAGACATCGATGCAGTAATTGGTCGTGATGCGCATGATCCAGCGATCAAAAGGGCGGCTGGTATCGAATCTGTAGAGCGAAGTGTAGGTGCGAAGGAAGATTTCCTGCACCGCGTCTTCACTTTCCAAGCGATCGACGAGCCTGCGACGAACCGTACGCCAGATTGCGGTCTGATATCGACGGACTAATTCTGCGAAGGCAAGCTCATCCCCGCGCAGCGTGTTTTCTACAAGAATCCGATCGGTGGAATCCACCATGGCCATCCTTCACCCGAATATTGAAACAGAGGTTCCGGCAAGCAGTCGCCGGATACCATTGCCTGCAATAAGTCTTACGCCAAAGCGCGAGTGGAGGAGTTTAAATCGAGGTAAAAAGGTACTTTACATCCTTTTAACAATTGCGCAGAACGCTCAGCCGGCAAATCGATAGCCGAGCCCATGAACCGTCACAATCCACTGCGGCTGTTTGGGATCGTCTTCGAGTTTCTGCCTAAGCCAGGCGACGTGGACATCAACGGTGCGGGTATAGGGCGTGGACGTGTAACCCCACACTTCCTGGAGGAGCCTCTCCCGCGAGAGTGTGGCGCCCCGATTCTCGATGAAGTAGCGAAGCAGCTGAAACTCTTTGGCTGAAAGGGCGACAACTTTCCCCGTGCGGTAAACTGCGGTCTTGCGGAAATCAACCCGGATGGAGCCGAATTGGTGCACTGCCGACGCCTCTGCGGGTTGTTTGGTTGCCCGTCTCAACAATGCTTCCACGCGGGCAAGAAGCTCCATCATCTCGAAAGGCTTGGTGACGTAGTCATCGGCGCCTATCTTCAAGCCCACAACTTTGTCCACCATTTGATCGCGCGCGGTGAGCATTAATATCGGCGTTTCCAGCCCCGCCTGCCGCAGGTCGCGGCAAACGTCGAATCCGTTTTTTTTCGGAAGCATGAGATCGAGGATGATCAGATCAAAATCGCCGCCGGCAGCCTGAGTGAAACCGGCCTCGCCGTCGGAGGCGGCTTCCACTCTGTATCCCTCTCTGTGCAGCCGATCGCTGAGGGTGAGGCGTAATCCCGGCTCATCCTCGATCAGCAAGATTCTTTGCTCCATGGCAGGATCTTATACCCCGGAGTAGTGTTCGGAACAGTCAAAGGGCTGCATCGGATTGCGAAACGGGAGATGCCGATGGCACTCGGCCATCCATGCACACTCACTCTTCGCCATCATGACTGCACCGGCCCGGCCGACAATTCTGCTTCTTCAGGCGGCAGCGCGGGCAGATGGATCGTGAACGCGCTGCCCCTGCCCGGAGTGGTCTTGACGCTGATGCTCCCTCCCATGGCGACCACAGCCTCGCGAGCCATACAGAGGCCGAGACCGGTGCCATGAATCTGAGCAGCCGTAGCCGCACGACCCCGATAAAAAGGGTCGAAAATGTGCGGAAGGTCAGCGGGCTCGATTCCCATTCCCCGGTCTTCAACGGTGAGCAGCAGCTCTGAGCCTTTTCCCCCCTGAGCGCGCTGCGTTCGCACCGCCAGCCAGCGACTTCCTCCCGAGTATTTCAAGGCATTGCTGATCAGGTTTTCGATGCACTGAGACAAAGCATGTGCATCTACATTGACCCGAGCCGGATCCTGTTGGATGCTTTTTTCCAACGCAAATCCGGCGGCTTCAATCATGGGACGAACCTTCTCCAGCGCCTTCTCGGTGATCTCGTCCGCCCGAACCGGAGTGAGGTTGTATTGCCGGCGTCCTTTCTGATGACTGGCGAACTGGAGGATCTGCTCCACCATGCCGGTAAGCCTCCATCCCTCATCACGAACGAGTTCGCCGTACTGCCGGATCTGCTGACTCGAATCCGCGACCACTCCTTCCGCAAGATTGTCACCCGCCGAACAAATCACCGCCAGGGGCGTCCTAAGCTCATGGGAAACTCCTGCAACAAAATCCATCTGGAGCTGGGCAAGACGCTGTGCTCTCTGTGTGTAGGCGATGATCAAAGCCATACTCGAGGCCAGCATCAGCAGGATGCCGAAGCTGATTGCCAGGTTCCGCCGCCGCAGGCCGGCCACCACAGCCTCGAGCGAGCCCTGGCTGTGTTTTACGATCAACTCCCAGTCGGTACCGTCGTTGCCGGCCAGAATTCCGGGTGAGCCGCGTCCCCTGCCCCGACCGGACGGGACGAACGCCGGGCGCGGGGCATCCGGGTTCGGCGGTCTCAGATCGCCGCCCATGCCCGGGCCCCTTCGGCCCATGCGCGCCCGGGACTCATCCAGCAGAGGGACACTTGCATCAGGCGATGCGAAAGCCGCAGCCGGCAGGTTGGGATCGGACTGATAGATGATCGCGCCAGGATCGCGCCCGCTGAGGATGGCGACTTTATAAATGAAGCCGTCCGGACCTCCAAAATATCTCTGAGCGAGTTCGGGGAGCAGCTCAGCCCGGATGGAATCCAGGCTCAACTCTACCATCAGATACCCGAGGAAATGCACATTCGCCGTGGGGGGCTCGGACGGGGGTTGGAACACCATGAGGGGATGAAGCAACAGCGGGATCCCGGAAATCATGGTCCAGGAAAAAGGACGAACGTCGGCAGGCGGCCGCGCGGAGCCCACAAATGTACGTTCGTACCGTTCGCGCACGCCCTCGAATCGGGCCGGCCACGGAACGGAGGCGAAGGATTTCGCATCCGGCATCAGTTTCAGAAGTTGCGGATTTGCGTCATCTCCGGCAATCCAGAGATAAACTGAACTCGCCAGGGATCTCTCGGCACCGGTCAAAAGGTCGGCAGAGCTCCGGGCGTAACGTTGCCAGTCCCTGCTCGCCAGGATTGTCGGATCGGGTTGAAATGACTGCCCCAGCTGCTGAAGATCGCGGTTGAACTCCTGTCGAAACTGGGTGGTGGCGTTTCTCAGGCTGGCCTGCATTCGCTCGCGCTCGGCCTCGCTGACCTGGCCGCTCCAGCGATACTGCAACACGGCGAGAACTGCCAGGATCACCGCGAGAGCTACGACAATGCCAATCGACGAGACCGTGCGGCTGGGCAGGAACCTCATCGGGGCCACTCAAACCTCCATGTCCTCCCGCCGGCTGGAACCGTGTCACGGGAGCGGATATTCCGGGGCAACAAGCTCACAGCGCTCGCGTTGGCCTCAACAGTCTGCGCCGTGACTCATCGCCAACGTGATTGCCTGATTGTTGATACGGTTCCAGCTCGATTTCGTTACAAAAAGAGAGCGAAGCACAAAAGCAGAAGACCGGCAATTGCACCCATGCCGGACACTCACTGTAGGGATTTGCGGATGAGCTTGCCGAGATCGAAGTCGACTGAGAAGAAAAGCGTGTTGTAATCAAAACGCATGCTTCGGCTGTATCCAATCTCGAGGCTCAGACTGGATGATGGGTACAAATCCAGCCAACCGGCGACGCCATGGTCTCTGGCAATATCCGCGGTGCCGACGACGACGCTTTGGATTTCAAAGACCCTCCCGTGACCGCCGAGCTTGGCCGGATTGCCAGCTTGACCGCGCGGAATCAGCTTGCTGAACACTTTCTGTTCACCTTTTGGAACATCTGAGTACACGGAAGCCCCTACGCTCACAGGATCGAAAATCTGGAAATTGGTGCCGCCCTCGAAGTGTCCGACGACTCCCAAGGTAGTGAAAGGACGGTAAAAGAAATGAGTGTCGGAAATCGTGTTGCCCATGCCCGCGTTGCCGAAAGGGGTGAATCTGCCGATGGTTCTCTCGAGGTAGTTGGACCAATCGACGGTCACGCGCCCGGTGCTGAAACCTTTCTGCGAATCCCCGGTGGGGGCACTTCCCCGGAGGGTGGTGCTGAAATACCAATCATCGTTGCTCGCCAGCCCTCTCAGTTCGAGATAAGCATTGCCGATGCCGTTGTTGGAAACGAATCCCTGGGTCACGCCAGTGCTCGAGGCCATGACAAAATACACGGGCAGGCCGGCGGTCACCTCAAAATGCTTGTTGAACCTGTATCCGACGGCATCACTCAATTTGAAGATCCGACCGGCCTGATCAGAATTGCCGGCAAAACCCAGAGATAGCAGAAGTCCTTTCTTATCTGCCTGCGGCGCCGCTAAGCTGCGCGCTTCCGGGAGGGTCAGGACAAGAGCGAGAACCAAAAGCCGCCCCAAAGACACTCGGGAATAGATTGTCTGCGCCAGCATTACGATTTCCTCAATAACTGATCGGGCATTTACCTTGTGAGTGCCGCAAAAATGGAGGACGTGGTGCCCACCTTTCAACGGGAGCAGCCACATGGAGGGCTTGCTTCCGGATCAGTCGTTGTCACCAAAAGGTGCCCGCCTGCAGGCGGGCACTTGGTTGATTAGGTGCCTTTCAGCGCTTGGATCCCTTCCGGACCGGGCTGTGCCCCGAGGCGCGGTTCTGTTGTGCCGCCATGTTGTGCTGGGCCCGCAGTTGGCTTTGATGTTCATGCTTCATCTGCTTGTCGGCGTGCTTTATTCCGCTCACGACGTGTCCCAACTTCACGCCGTTCTCTTTGGCAATTTCCCCCCAACCCTTTCCTTGCTGGAATTCCTGGGCGAGCTGGTCAAAGCTCTTTCCTGTCGACTGGGCCAGGGCATTGGCAATAAACAGCTGGCCGTATCCGAAATTCGTGCTCTGTTTCTCGTTCTTAAGGGTGTCGATTGGAATTCCGAGCTGTTTTGAAATGGCCACCAAGGGTGCGTCCGATCCACTCATCTTCGCGGCATCTGCGTCCAGACGACCGGCTTCCTTCTCCAGGTTTTTGAGGTCCGGCGATTGCGTCTGCGCATAAGAAGTGCCCACAACGAGTATCAAGGCCAGCACCATGGTTGAGATATTTCTTACCATATTGCCTCCTGCGATCTCCTTATATGGAGCCCTCAATCGGGCTGTACCGGATATTTTATCATTCCGGCTCAGGCCGCCAATGTGTTCCCTGACACAGAGGGCGCTAAACCACTACCGGCTGAAGCCGGTAGGTTCCTTTTCGACTGAAAGTCGAGGTTGCGGCTGAAGCCGCCCGAGGAATCCCCGGCTCACAGCCGGCTCAAGGCTTGGTCGGTGCGGTGATCTTGAATCCCTGGTCGTC
>JAIQGI010000082.1 GCA_020072565.1 Terriglobia bacterium | reverse complement strand
CCAATCACGCAAGCTCGGCGGCAGCAGCAGGAGCTGCTCCGGACAGTAGGAACGATATGTTTTTGCCATGGAACATAAGGTAAATTTCTCGAGCCCGCCGATCAATAGAAATCAGACAATTCTCGGACGGACTCCTAGGTTGGACGGGAAAAATTACCACCAACAACCATGCCAAGGCTGTGGCTGCCATTTCGTGGATGCAACAAAACTATAAGACCACAGGCTGGATGGTCCCGGCGCACGTCGAGCGCAAGCAACCCGGGAGCGGCGGTTATAGCATCAGCGACTTCCGTGATTTCAATAACGCGGGCCCGGATGTCTGCTTCGGCTTCGAGAGCATGCCCGGCCACCAGAAGGACCCCAGTCGCGGCGGATATACGCCAACCGCTGTCGGCGGAGGCACCTACGGCGGCACCGGCATTTATGCGGCAGCCGTCGGCGGCCTGTGGGATGCGCTGCTCGGGGAAGGCCGGCACTGGTGGCTGTTTGCCAGCTCCGATTTCCATGAAACCGGCAACGACTTCTGGCCAGGCGAATATCAGAAAGCCTATACCTACGTGGCGGACAAGAAGAACCCGCAGGCCATAGTGGACGGACTGCGTTCAGGCAACAGTTTCGTTGTCGAGGGAGATTTGATCGACGGATTGGATTTTGAAGCCAGCCCGACCGGTTGGTCCTCTCATTTCGGCGCCAGTGCAACCATGGGCCAGTCGCTTGTCGTGGATAAGAGCAAGTCGAGTAATAACGTCAACATAACGATCAGGTTTCACAGCCCGGAAACGAACAACAACGGTGACCACGTGCAATTGGATCACATCGATCTTATTGCCGGTCAAGTTACGGGTACTGTCTTGCCGGCAAGTGCCGACTACAACAATCCCACCAACGCGACCACGCAGGTGATCGCGACCTTCAATCGTCACGATTGGAGACGTGACCAGGACGGCTGGTACTATGTTCAGTTCGAGATGAAATTGACCGCCAACGCATATTTCCGTCTGAGGGGCACCAACATGCCGAGGAACACTCCGAACCAGACGGATGCAGCCGGCAATCCATTATTGGACAGCTTGGTGGGTCCGAACAATGCGCAGGAGGCCTTCAGGGATCTGTGGTTCTATTCGAACCCGATCTTCGTCAGCGTGCGTTGACCGGTCACAGTAGATAAGTGGTTTTCTCATCCATTGAGGGGGATGCATGCAGGGGCGCGGTATTCCGTGCCCCTGCATCTTCACTTTCACTTCACTCTCATGAGAATTCAGCGCTGCATAGTGTACATCGCGAGTTTCCTCTCGGGCCTAGCAGGACTGGGCTACGAAATGGTCTGGGCCCGCATGCTTGCTTTGACCCTGGGGCACGAGATTGCAGCGGTTCTTGCCGTCCTGGTTGCGTTTTTCAGTGGCCTGGCGCTGGGGGCTTGGTTTCTCGACGGCAGGATCAGTGCAAGTTCTCGGCCCGCCTCGTGGTATGTCGTTTGTGAGGGGATTATCGGTCTCTGGGCGCTTCTGCTCACAATGCTTTTTCCCGAAGCCAATCGGGTTATGCAGGTTCTCACAGGAACGGTCTCATCGCCGTTGCAGTTGGGATTCCTCTGCTTTCTCCTCCCCTTTCTCCTGCTGCTTCCTGCGACATTTGCCATGGGGGGAACACTGCCTGCAATAGACCGGCTGTTTGCGACTCTGCGTGCAAATGGGCAATGGGTAGGAGGCCTCTACTCTGCGAATACCTTCGGTGCGGTTGCAGGAACCATGTTGACCACTTTCCTTCTCGCTCCCTGGCTGGGTTCGCGCGCCTCGCTGATCGCACTGGCTGCGGTCAATTTCGCGTGCGCTGCCGCCGTGTGGCTGCTGCCGATGGAAACGAGCCCTCCGGACTATGGGAGCAAGAAGGCACAGATTGGGCACATGGACGGAAGGCTTGCCACCATCCTCCTCCTCACGGGTTTTCTGGGAATCGGCTTTGAAGTAATGGTGGTTCGAGTGCTCAGCCAGGTGTTTGAAAACACGGTATACAGCTTTGCCGATGTCTTATCGGTCTATTTGCTGGGTACGGCGATCGGTGCAGCCCTATATCAGCGCTGGTGGTCCGGCACAGATTTCGATGGGTTTCTGAACTATTTGTTGTCCGCCCTGTCGGCATGCTGCCTGTTGAGCATGCTTCTGCTCTCTCACATCGAGAATCTGTATTCTCTGATTCGAGACCTTTTTGGGGGTGGATTTGGCGGCTCGATTGTCGCAGAAGCGGGGACCGCTTTTGCCGTGGTTTCCCTTCCTACCCTGATCATGGGCGCGACATTTGCCCATCTTGCCCAGGCAGCCCGCAGGCATGATGGGGGCGTCGGGCAGGCTCTGTGCGTGAACACCGTGGGCGCCTCTCGCTGGCACCGATCCTTCTGGGCAGCATTGTCCTGCCCATGCTCGGATCCAAAAGCACACTGCTGCTGGTGTCATTGGGCTATCTCGCGCTGATCCTAATCTATGAACGGCTCCGAACTCCGTTGCTCACTGCCTCGGTGATCCTCACTCTGGTAGTGTTGTATCCGGGCATTCAGCTTCAGCTGATCACCTTGCGCCCGGGCGATCTTGTCGTGAAAAATGTCGAGGGCGTCATGGCGTCTGTAACGGTCATCAAAGATGCCCGTGACGACATTCACCTCAAGGTGAACAACCGTTTCCAAGAGTGAATCCTCGTCCAGACCAGATTGTGGATCCTGCCAGAGATGAGTTTCAGCGCGGCCTCGATCAACGTCTCGCTTCCTATTGGGTCGCGCGCAACGGCTTCCTGCATGCGAGGGCTGGAATTGAGAAAACCGATGATCCCCGGGAACTGTTGAAAACCGCGGGACCCGCGCTGCTGGCCATTGTGCGGGAGAGCTCAGATTTTTCTTCAGCGTATGATCCGTTGCTCACCCTAGCCCAGCGTCTGTCTCTTGCCGAACCGGCTGCCGCCAGGGGTTTGTTGGTTGAACTGGAACAGGCAAATCCTCTGCGAGAAGACGCACTCAGGCTCCAGAAACGGCTCTTTCCCGGAAAAAGGTGAATGACCACCAAACGCTTGCCGAGAGGGGTGAGCAGGTCTTGAAAAGTCGCACCCCCTCACCAAGTGGACGTTCCAAGACCTGCTGGCGCCGGTACGGCTGAACCATACGATACCGCACAAGTTTAAAGGCTTGATGACCTCCTTGTGAAAAATCAGTCAAAGGAAGTTGCCATAATCGACCAGGTGCGCTTGCCAGACGCCATGCAGATTTACGAACGCGGATCAGCGAAACAACCGCGAAGAGGAAGTGGTGACGATGAGCCACCCGACAACTCAGATATGGTTCCGAATAAACGAACATTTGGTGGAGTTATCCTATGAACCAACGACGCCGCTGCTACGACTATGAGACTCTCGGGCGACTTCTGGTTAAAAGGAAGCGAAAAGGCATGAAGATTAACGCCATCCTGGAGGTGTTTGGTCACCTGGACGAGTGTGGCGCCTGCCGCGAAGCGATTTATCACATCTCGCGTGAAATGGATTCATCGCTCTTCATCCATTTTCAGGAGAGATCCTGAATCCTTTCTATAAGAACGGCGGCAAGGGTCGGAAGCGCGATCATGAGCCTCGTCGACGTCAAAACGCCTGGGTACATTCGGCTGCAGTATGGGCAATCGCCAGGATTTTCACGAAATCGGCAATGCGGCGGACTCTTTCTGCTAAAATTTTGAGGTCGTCAAAAACCTGCTTCCTTTTGATCACTTCGAGAGGATCTTTTTCAGAGGCCAACAAGTGCAGCATACCTGATTCAAGCAGTCCCTCCACCTCCTTGTCGAGCTTGATTATTTCCTCACAATGCCCAAGGACGCAGTCACCTCTCGGAATTCCAGCAAACACGGCTTTCATCAGAGTTGCCTGCTGGAGGAGCTTTTGCGAGATCTGCGGCAAAAACGCTCCCGGCTCGCAAATCTGATAGATCAAGAAGCAATTCCCTGCTCTTGCGATTCCGTGGAGGATTTCAGACTGCATGATGGCGAGATCGCGAACGATCCTCTCGTCAAGAGCTTTGACAGGGGCTCGATTCAACTGGGCGATCAGCAGTCTTGACCGATCATGAGCGGATCTCTCTCTGTCTTTGATCTTTGACGCCAACTCGCCTCGATCCGCCGTGGCGCCCGCCAGAATTTGCGCGAGGTCGGCGCTGCATTCGCAGACGAAGGCACCCAGAATCTCGAGTTGCCCCAGATATTGTTGTCCAGCTTTGATCAGCATTCGGAATGCACGCGATATTGTCTCAGCCTAGGGATACCGCTCCAAGATTAGTGGCGTCATTTGAAGTTATCATTTGGAAAAGGTTAAGAAACGATGAAGAAAATCCGGCTTGATCATTGAATTATTCATTCTCACCGTGCCTTCAAAAAATAATTAACGAAAACATCACATCTTTCTGATCCTCGCTTAACGTTGGCCGTCTATATTCACGACCTGCGGGAGGTTCAAAGAAGATGTCCCTCTCGCAATGCCTGATTCAAATTATCAACCCAATGGAGAGGATGGAGATGTCAGAGCACAAGATTTGCCCAAATGTAGCATGGCGGATACCAAGTGTCATTCATAAGTTTACCCTTTGCCGTTTCGTGCTTTTTTTCGCTCTATTGCTGCAAGGGGGATTGGCAATAGCGCAAACTGGCCAGGGGCAGATAGTAGGCACGATTAAGGACAGCAGTGGGGCGGTGGTACCCAAGGCCTCTGTCAGTGCCATCAATGAGCGCAACCGGATGATCCGGACTGCTGAAGCCAATGAGCGAGGCTACTTCGTGATCCCTGGCTTGCAGCCATCTACCTATACTGTCAAAGCCAGTTCCACGGGATTTGCTGTGAGCGAGACGAACAATCTGGTCTTGGCTACCGGCGAATCAGCTACCGCAAATCTGGTATTGAAGCCGGCGGGAACCTCGGAAACCATCACCGTCAGCGCCGCTGCGGATGCCACCGTGGACACGACGTCCGCGCGCATTGGTGCCAATGTGAATCAGCTTGAGGTTGCAAATCTGCCGCTGAACGGACGCCAACTATCCCAACTCTATCTGCAAGCGCCGGGGTCGGTCAACGTAGGAACCGGGTCGTTTTTCGACATCCGCTTCAGCGGTCGGTCCAATGAGCAGAACGCGGTCCGCTTCGACGGCATCGAGGGTTCGGCGATCATCGACGCCAATCCCGGCAACCTGAACGGGGAGGTATCTTCACCCTTCAGACTGCAGCTCAGCCTGGAAAACGTGCAGGAATTTCGCGTGGACTCAAGCCAGTATACCGCGGAATACGGCACAGGAACCGGCGGCCAGATCAGCGTCAACACCAAGTCGGGCTCCAATCAGTTCCACGGATCGCTTTTTGAATATCTGCGCAACAAAAAGATGGACGCGCGCAACTTTTTCGACAAAGTAGGCAAATCGCCTCTGCGCCTGAACCAATTTGGCGGATCACTGGGCGGCCCGATCAAAAAAGACAAAGCTTTCTTTTTCGCCTATTATGAAGGCTACCGCCTCCGTTCTAACATCAATATCGTCGAAGCAGCGCCCAGTGCCGCCGCAAAGGAGCGCGCAGTTCCAGCCGTGGCGCCTTTGGTAGACGCCTTTCACGGTCCGGGTTCCGTTCTGCTGCCTGGTGCATCCACGAACCCAGACTACGATATCTATCAATTGAATTCTCAAGTTGTCGTCAATGAAAACTCCGGCGGCATGCGCCTGGACTACCGTCTCAACGACCGGTACACCATGTACATGCGATACTTCCGTGATCAGGGCACAGACTCTCAGCCGGAAGGAATCACGGGCCGGCGGTCCAACTATCGGACAACGCCGCAGAATGCCATTATCGCTTTGAATGGCGCGTTCTCGCCGCGTGTCTTCAATGAAGTCAAGGTCGGATTCAACGAGGCTCTCACCCGGGTGTTCGGAACCGCTCCCACGGTAAACGGCATCGATATGTCCAAGATCACGATCAACACCTCGGGCAGCATCGCCAACACAGGGATTGCAGGTCAGGGTTCTTCCACGGGCCTTGCGGTGCCGGGCGGGCTGATTCGCGGCACCAGCGCCTTCAATGGCGCCGGCTTTCCGTATACGCCATACACGCTTTCGTTCATCGACAATCTTAACTGGATTAAGGGAAATCACAGTTTCAAATTCGGAGGTGAAATTCGTCCGGTCCGCATGTATACAGACCGACTCGGGGGCACGACGTATTCCTACTCAAATTTGAATGCGTTTCTGGCCAACACGACAAGCAGCATTCAGTACGCCGGCAACCTCAGCGACCCAAGCCCCTTCAACAGCGGAGCCATCGGAAACCGGGAATGCACGACCGATTTCTATATCGGCTACGCACAGGATGAGTGGAAGCTCCAGCCCGGTCTGACGCTCAGCTACGGCCTGCGTTACGAGTATTACTCGCCGATGCGGGACGCGAATAATTGGGACGTCCGTTTCGATATCAATACAGGTACTTTGCTGCCTCCCGATACCAATTTCTACACCGCAGTCAAGACCAACTTCGGCCCCAGAATCGGAATTGCCTGGTCTCCGCATCAGGCCGGCAAGGGCGGAAAGACGGCGATTCGCGCCGGATTCGGCATGTTCTACGGGCCCGGTCAGCTCGAAGACCAGCTCCAGCCGATTGAGAGCGACCGGATTATCACCACGCAATCCCAGGGATCCGCCTTCCCGATCAACATTGATACTGTGCGCGCCAATTTCATCAGCAACCCCAATAGCCGGCAGTATCAGCCGCGCGCCTACTCGCCCGACTACAAAATACCCGAGCGGATCTACCAGTACAGTTTCTCCATTCAACAGGAATTGCCTTACAAGATGAGCGTGACGGCTGCCTATGTCGGAAGCCAGGGGCGCAACCTCTTCCTGCGCAATTGGACCAACAAAATCACACAGGTGCTGGCCAACGGCACAGTGATCCGCCAGTTTGACATCGTGCAATCAGACGGCACCATACTCAGGCCCTATGCCGAAATCGACTATAAGACCAGCGGCGGCTGGGACAGCTACAATGCGGCGCAGCTCAGCCTCGCACGCCGGTTCAGCAGCGGTCTGACGTTAAACTCCCAGTACACCTTCGGCAAGAGCGTTGGAAACACGAGCGGATCGAACGATGCGCTCACCGCCGGCAATGGCGGCGGTATCAACGGCAACGATTACTCCTATGACACCGGCTACAACAACTTCGACGTGCGCCATTCTTTCAATCTCAGCGCGGTTTACGCGCTGCCCTTCGGCGCCAAGAGCGGCGGCGTGGAGAAGCTGTTGGTGAGGGGATGGGAGATCGGTACCATCGTCAATGCCCGCAGCGGCCTTCCGATAGATCTGCGCATCACGCGTCCAGACGTGGTCTATGTGGATGCGCAGGGTCTGGTATACGGCTCCGCCGGCGCAGGACGCACGGCGGTCATCAATACTCCGGGCGGCGGCTCGTCACGCAGTGTGCGGCGGCCGGATCTGACCCCCGGCGTCGATCCATTCATGACCGTGGGTGGAACAGTCTTTCTGAATCCTGCGGCGTTCACAACTCCCAAGCCAGGCACCTGGGGTAATTTGATGCGCAATGCTCTGCACGGCCCGGGCTTCCGCCAGGTGGACTTCGTCCTGCATAAAAGGTTCCCGATCACGGAAATGCAGAATGTCGAGTTCCGCGCAGAGTTCTTCAACATTCTCAACATGGCCAATTTCTCCAATCCGGTGGCGACGTTGCCGAACGCGCTGGGCACGGGTACCAACCAGCTCCAGCCAGGACAGCCCTTTACTGCAGCCGCCGCCGGAACCTTCGGCACGATCACCCAGACCGTCGAGCGCACGGTGGGATTAGGCACCCAAAGACAGATCCAGTTTGCCCTCAGATTTAACTTTTAGAACTGGGCACTGGCTGTAGAGTCGGGGTACTGAGTGGCGGCAAAACAGGTATCAGAGGATTTGCCCGGCACTCAGTACCCGATACTCAGACCAGGAGATAAGATGGAGCACATGTCGGTGGCAATCAATCCATCCCAGGCAGCAAACGTGACGTCAGAGCCGGATGTCTATGACGACGGGTTTCTGCGGATCGAACACAATGCGTATTACGTCTCCTGCAACGGGACCAACCTTTACCTTCCCCGCAAGGAATTTCTGATCCTTTCCCGTTTGGCGCGCAACGTCGACCGCATCATCCCGACGCAGGTATTATGGGAATACGCCTGGGGAGAGCATGAGCCTTTTAAGCCAGTCACTCTGAGAGTGTATATATACCATCTACGCCAGAAGCTCTCGCCTTTCGGCCTCACCATCAAAAGCCTCATCTCCGTGGGCTATAGTCTGTGTGCGCCGCAGAGCCGCCAGGAACGGCGATCGACGTAGGACGGTATTCGCCGCCGCGGTCAGCAGTCGTAAATTCCGGACGGATTGATTGCGTTTCGGATCGCAGGCCTGGGCGCGGCTGCCGGTCAGGTTCGGAGATAGCCACCCTGGGCTTTCGAGGTTCTACCGGGATTCCAAGCCGCGATCAATCGGCTTCTTGGAATATCGATCTCCAATAATCCCAAAGGGATTATGGTCAAGAGAAGCCAATAGATGACCCAATCGAGAGCGGCAAACTGCGCCACCTGCCGCATCAGAACGACCCCCTCATGGCGGAACTCCAACTGGGCAAGCAGTGCACAAGGCGTCTCCGATTCCATGCGGGCCGTCTGGTTAGCCGGGAGTTCTGAGGTTAACGCATTCTTCATCGTTTTCAGGTCAATTCCTAAGTATTTAGAGATTACTCTCAGATAGCCCTGCCCGGACTTTTGGCAGGATGTTCTATCGTTTGGCCATGAGTCCTTCTGCCCAACATGATGAGGCCGAGATGGGAGATTGGAGATTGATTCCGTGCCTGCACCGTCTCGCTTGCTTCGACATCGAGCGCCATTGGCGCGCAGAAGAGCTAAAACTATGATTCAGGAAGGAGTCGGGTTCATGATTAGGAGCATTAAAATTCGAACGACGGGCGCGCTTGCCGCGTTCATCATGACGACAGTCATCAGCGGCACCAGCATTTCTTCGAAGGCAGATGCCCGCGGCGAGAACCTCTTTCGGGTTCCGGTCAGCGAATCCTCCTCTGCTTGGAGCTTCGGAGTCATGGCGGATACTCAATGGGTTGGCGCCGATGATGGCCGTAATCCCAATTCTGTGGCTGTGGACATTATCAACCAGCTGAACCAAGAGTTTATTAAGAAGGGTGTCAAGTTCGTTGTGCAGGTAGGTGACATCACTGACAAAGGCACCGAGGTGGCGCTGGACACGCGTGCGACTTACGCCCAGGCGCTCTACAACGCCGGAATCGGCTTTTTCCCGCTCCGCGGCAACCACGAATCCAAGCAGGCCGCCGCCGTTGAGTTTGCGCGCGTGTTTCCTCAGACTCGGAATGGCTCGAACAACTCTACGCCCTCGGATGCCTTTGTCACCACCCCCGATGACGAAGCCACCAAGCTCGTCAAGAAAACAGGGTCTTCCTTTACCCTCGGCTCCAACTTCAACAGTCCGGCGGAAAACCTGAAAGGCCTGAGCTACAGTTTCGATTACATGAATGCCCGCTTCGTGCTTCTCGACCAGTTCACGCCTTCCGACGGCGCAGCGAACACGATCGACAACCAGCAGGACTGGATCAACAACATTCTTTCCGGCAGGGTCGCCGGCAGCCACGCCTTCGTCTTTGCTCACAAAGGCCTGATCAACGAAAGTCATGTGGACACACTCTTCGGAAGCGATCCCGCCAAGGATGCAGCCGGCCAAGATGCCTTCATTACCAGTCTGGCTCGCAATGGCGTGCGTTACTTCATGGGCGGACATGACCACATGTACAACCGCAGCATGGTGACCACCACCGATGGCAAGGCCTCAGTGATTGACATCATTTGCGCTTCAGACAGCTCGAAGTTTTATATCCCCAAAGACCCTTCCAATGACGACACCTGTAATGTCCCGGCTTTCGGTAGAAAACGCCAGACACAACTTGCTCAGGAACTAAACACCGTCGGCTACTACATCTTTACGGTGGATGGTCCCAATGTGACCGCCGATTTTTACTCAGCATCGGTAGACGCCACTCTGGCCAATAAGGAGTATCGGATTTCGACTACGCCCCAACTCGCGTTTATCAAGCATGATACTTTCGGGTACGGTCTGAATGGCAAGGAGTTCCAGGTAGTTCCGGGGGGGAGCTACACCAGCATCCTGGATGAAGACCCTGCCGGGACGGTTGGCAAAGTCCTGGCCGGCCAAAACGGCAGTTCCATGAAGGATGGAAGCGGCCGCCCATGCTCGCATTTCGTGGACACCGGTTGGCTGCCAAAAACTACCGGCCTCTACAGCGGCATTCTCACTCTCTGGGGCATGGCTGATCTGAGAAGCAGCCAGACAGATACGTTTGTCCTTTCCATGAGCTACGACCCGAAGGTGGTGGGCGACGATCTGGCCAAGACCGGCCAGGTTGGCTTGGCGATCAAAGCCGATGGATTCTGGAGCAATGCCGTCAATGGGACAGGGGGCACAAGGAGATTCGTGATCGGTCCTTATGACCCCAGCTACGGATTGGGCACCTACGGCCTCGATCTCAGAGCGCACACTTTCTGGGCGGTAATCAATTTCAACGGTGATTTCGCTATAGCGCCGGGCATCTGATGTTGTTGGTTCGAGAGGTCCGGCACTGCCACTAGTATGGTGGGTCTGACGCTTCTTTGCATATAGAACGCTGCAAGGAGTTTGCCGGATCCAAAGCTCTCTGGATGTCCCACAAATTACCACCGCATTTGATTTGGCCGGGGCTTGGATTGCAGTCCTCCCCCGGCTCGTTACTTGCATACCATGCATGACGGAAAGGGAGATTTTCAATGAATCATCTTGAACCCGGGCGTTGGGCCCTGCGCACATTTATCGCGCTCACCTTGCTGGCTCTATATTGCCTGAGATTCCTTCCGGCAGTGCCCCAGGCAGGCTCGGCGGCCGGGAATGGCAACACTCCGCAAAGGATTATCCTTGGATGGCGCGGCGATCCGTCGACAAGCCAGGCGGTCACATGGCGCACGGAATGTATGGTTTCTTCGCCTCAAGGACAGGTTGCCCCATTGGCCGCTAATCCCGATTTTGAAAAGTCAGCTACCAACGCAAAGGCTGCTGCAACGGAAATCCGAACCGGCCCGGGCAAAACGGTTGCCCATTACATGGTCGATTTTCAAGGGCTGAGGCCGGGATCCAGGTACTGTTATCGCGTCGGTGACGGTAAAACCTGGAGTGAATGGAATATTTTCCGGACTGCCGACCAGAAGCAGGCGCCGTTCCGATTTATTTACCTCGGCGATGCGCAAAACGGCATCCGATCCCTTTGGTCGCGAACAATCCGATCAGCATACGCGGCGGCACCCGACGCCAGATTCGTCGCCATGGCCGGGGACCTGCTTGCGGAGGGTTATGATGACAGCCTCTGGCGTGAGTTTTGCGACGGCATGGGATTCATCCCTCGAATGGTTCCCCTGGTTCCAGCGCCGGGAAACCACGACTTGCACCGACCTCCCGATTCGGCCAATCCCGGCAAGACAGTATTGGACGTGTCCCCCTTGTGGCATGCACACTTCGCGCTCCCGACGAACGGTCCGCAGGGAGTGCCCGAGCTTCGTGGCGAGGCTTACTACGTCGACTACCAGGGGCTGCGCGTGATCTCACTGGATGCCAATCCGTATGCCAATGAAGACTTCTCCAAGGATGACGTGACGCGCATCTCTCAACAACAGATCGCCTGGTTGCGTGGGGTTCTGGCCCATAACCCTAATCGTTGGACCGTCGTCCTTCAGCATCAAACCCTGTTCTCGATCGCAAAGGACCGCGACTATGCCGAGATGCGGGCCGCGCTCCTGCCGGTCTATGATGAATATCATGTCGATCTGGTGCTCCAAGGACACGATCACTAAAGACCTCAAAGAATTGCAGTTACGCTTCTTTGCGGTTTTCGTGATTTTGACGGTTTGATGTCTGCATTCGATATTTTCAAAGCTTCCTGTCCCCGATTTCTCCGCGCATCAATTGCCATACACCAGGACGTGAAACGATCCAGGCTTATTGGCCTTCCCATCCTTTTCGGCCGCGGATAGGAAAATGCGGTGCGTTGTCGGATCCAGAGCCATGGTTTTCGCTCCGGGTTCAGTCATGAGCGTGGTTACTGCGGTATAGCGATCCGGAGCATATTCGCGGAAATTATTGACGGTGCCGTCGCCGTTGGAGAAGAAGATCAGTTTCGTGACGATTTCGAATGCAGCGACATCCACCTTGTCGCCGATCGGCATGGTAGTCACAACTTTGCCTGTATCCGTGTCGACAACGGCCATCATCTTATTGCGTCCGCCGATGAAGAGCCGGTGAGTCGCCGTATCGATGGCCATGCTGGTGGGCGTATCGCACGGTTTCAGAGACCAGCGCGCCTCGACTTTAAGCGCGATCGGATCGATCTTTACCGTCTCGCCCTTGTCTTCGAGATTGATGAAGACTTTGCCCTTGCCGTCCGCGGCCGCAAATTCCGGGGCGCCGCCTAAATCCAATGTGCCGGTGACCTTGCCCTCGGCTGCGCTGATGATGGTGCTGTTGTTGCTGTCGCCGTTGTTGACAATCACGCTTTTGGTCGCGGGATCGTAAATGATCGCGTCCGGTTTTTTCCCCACCGGAATGCGGGCCAGATTCTTCAGAGTTTTCAGGTCGAACATCACGACTTCGTTTGTCTGCCCGCAACTGGCAAAACCACGATTGAATTGTGGAGCCAGCGCAATACCGTGGACACCAGCCGTGTCGGATATGGCGCCGATCACAGTTCCCTTGTCCTCGTCCAGCACATCGACCCTGGTTCCGTGCGAAACATAAATCCGCCGGGCTGCCGTATCCACGGTCAGATAATCCCAGCCACCGTCGCCGGGGATAGGAAATTTCGTCAGCAGATGGTAATCCGCGGTTGCCACAAGCATCAAAGCGGCGAGGGCAGTCAGAACCTTCATGAGTACTCCCTTCAGATTGAAAGACTGTTTAATTGGATGAGGAAATCTTGTGTGCAGGCGGCTGGCCGGGGTATGTTCCCAGGCCTGCCGCCTGACGAAGAGATTAAAACTCGAGCCGCATCATGAACTCGATCCGGCGCGGAGCGCCCGTTCCGGTAGCACCGGTGTTGATAATTCCGGCGATCTTGCCGAAGCTGCCGGAGGGCTTGGCCGGGTTAGAGCCGAGCGAGCTGGAAGGGTTCTTGTAGATGGGGTGATTGAGCATGTTAAAGCCCGCGACGCGGAGGTTGAAGCCGACGCGCTCCGACAACCTGAAGGTTTTCTGGAGAGAACCGTCGATTTCATAGTTCCCGGGGCCCCTTGCGATATAGCGCCCCTCGTTCCCCCAGGTTCCTTTCGCCGGAGTCGCGAACGCGGCCGCGCTTAACCAGCTGGAGATGGTCTGGACTGCGGGGTAGAGCGATATGCCGGGAAGCAGATTGGGGCGTTGTCCGGATGTGTTCCCGTCCGGCAGTTGCGATGCACTCCGTGACATCGTGATATTGATGGGGAGTCCGGTGCGGGCCGAGGCAATGCCGGAAAGGGTCCAGCCACCCAGGATTTGGGCAGTCTGGCCGTGGCCGTTCAGAAACTGGCGGCCGGGCCCGAAGGGCAACTGATAGACGCCGTTCATGGTCACGTTGTGGCGGACATCAATATTGGTGTCGCTGCGGTCGCAGGCCCGGCAACTCATGTTCTGGATGCCTACGGACTCACCCGAGCCGATGGAGCCGTCGGTGATTCCGTGCGACCACTGGTAGTTCATCTGGAAGAGAATGCCATGCTTGAAGGAACGCTGCATTGAGGCCTGCAAGGCATTGAAATTGTTATTGCCGTCGTTCGTCTTGATGCCGAAGGAGCCGAATCCTGCCAAGGGACGCGTGCCCGTCGCCGGATTGATCAGGTTGATCGTGTACTTGCTGAAGAGGTGATGTCCTGCGCTGCCGACATAACCGACCTGCAGGACGATCTCCTGCGGCAGCTGCTGCTGGATCACGAAATCCCAGTTCTGGTACGAAAGGTCCTTGCGATGACGGTTAATCGCCTTTGGCGAGAAGAGCTGATTTTTCGGATCCAGGAATGCGACGAGAGGATAGGACAAGGCAGGGAAATCCGACGAGGAGAGCGAGTAACGGGGCACCGCGCTCTCGGCTGGATCGCTGAAATCGTCGTTCTGGTTGGCGCCGTAGTAGATGCCATAGCCGCTGCGGATGACGGTCTTTCCCTTGAATACGGCGGGCGCCCAGGCCAGACCGACGCGGGGTCCGAAGTCTTTTGTGTTCGGGTCATAATACGGCGTGCCCTTTGGGCAAAAGCCGCCACAACCCTGAATGTCGACTACGGCGGAGCGATTCAGAATCTCATGGGCCACCGTATAGTACTCATAGCGCAGCCCCAACGTCATCGTGAGGTTTGATGTAGCTTTGAACTCATCCTGGAAATAGCCCTGGTAATAGGTGCGCCGGTTGCCGACTACGCCCTCCCCCACATTGTAGGTTGCCGATGCGGCCTTGTTGTTGATGAAATCGTCTGCCGAGCTGTAGTTGACCGACTGCGTGGTGAGGGTGTTGCCGGAGTTGTTCAGACGGACGCGCCGGATGTCGATCCCCGCCTTCAAATTGTGGCGACCGCGGACGAGCGTCAGGTTGTCGATGTAGGAGAATGTGGTGCCGACTTCCGTGTCCAGCGCCGTTCCCGAGACACCGTCGAATCCCGATACCGATACACTCACAGGAGAGGTACCGTTGGTGTAGTTATGGTAGTTGGCGCGGTTCAATCCGAACTTGACCTCATTAATGGTCGTGGGTGAGAAGATGTGCTGCAACTGCAATACCATGTTCGTGGGCCGGTGCGGAATGACGCCACGGGTACCCTCTACGTCCTGCGGGTTGTCAATGTACGCATCGTCGATATTGTAGCGGGCGTACATCGTAGTTCTATTTGAGAGGTGATAGTCGAAACGGAACATCCCGGCATCTTCGCGGATGGTGTCGAACGCTACTGTGCTGATATAGTTGGAAATGCCGTCACCCGTTGGCGTCCCGCCGGTTGGATAGGCATCCAGGATCGGCTTGAGCGCCGGCGACTTCGCGAGCACCTGCGCGCGAAAAGCATCATTCGGCACGTAGCCGGTAAGGGTATGGCCGAGACTCTGGCGCAACCCCTCGTAGTTAGCGAAGAAGAACGCCTTGTCCTTTATGATAGGACCGCCGAAATTGGCGCCGAACTGATGAAGGGTAAACGGAGGGAGTCCGGTCGCCGGGTCGTCGAAGGGCGACTTCGCATCCAGGGCATCGTTGCGGACGGCGTAAAACGTGCTGCCGTGAAATTGGTTGGTGCCGGTCTTGGACACGACGTTGATTTGCGCGCCGCCGGCCGCCCCGCTGTCGGCGGTATAGACGGCTGTACTGACCCGGAACTCGGCGATAGAGTCGAGCGCGATGTTGAGCCGGGTATCGGCTTTCTGCGTCTGTTCCTGGACGCCGCTGGTGTCGACGCCGTCAAACGTGAAATTGCTGTCGTCCAGTGAGTGGCCGGCGAAGCGGATGGCGCGCTGGGCGCCGTCGCCGTAGTTGACGGCCCCGGGCGCCAGCAGCATCAGGCTGGCCCAGTTGCGTCCGCTGATGGGGATCTCTTTGATCTGCTCCGCCTGAATCAATCCGCCTACTTCGGCCGACGTGCGATTGACGGTTTCGAGAGTCGCGGTCACTTGGATCGTTTCGGAAATCGTTCCCACTTCCATCCGGGCATCAATTGTGCGTGGTTGGCCGACCGCGATTTCGACGTTTTGAAATTCAAGCGGCTTGAAGCCTTCTTTTGTGATCGTGACTTTGTAAGGTCCGATGGGCAGCGCGGGTATTTGGTATACGCCGCGGGCGTTGGTGGTCGCTTCGCGCCTCAAACCTGTGGCGCTGGATACAGCCTCGATTTTGGCATCTTGGATAATCGCGCCGGATGCGTCGGTGACCGCGCCGCTGAGGGCGACGCTATCCACCTGCGCGGCCAGCGTCCGTGCGAAAAGCAGTAACAACCAGACACAAACAATCTTTCTAATGAACATACAAAGAACCTCCTTAGGGCCCGCGCAAAAATAAGTTCACATTTTGGCTATGAGTAGATTGCTGTTGCTCGGGGATTTGGCGCAATTGTGTAGTTCCATTTTGGCAGAGTATCGTGTGGATGCAGACGAAGTTGACGGCGCTCTTCGTCA
>JAIQGI010000081.1 GCA_020072565.1 Terriglobia bacterium | reverse complement strand
ATAGACGTCGGGCGATGTCAATAAATGGTGCCGCAGAGTCAACTGGGTGCACGATCCGAGAGATGGCTGGCTGTCTCGAAAAAATCTACCCAGTCCCTGGGACGGTGAGGTATTTTCTTGACATCCCCTTTCATAGGACAGCCAAGTGACTGTTCGTCGGCAATTTCACAATCCCATTTATGGCAAATTCAACGGTTTACGAATATCCCCAATCATGGTAAGTGCTACTGATTGAGCTTTCTCGATCCCTGTCATCGGGCTTATAATGGCGGCAATTCCAAGTGATTTCATTTCAGTGGGCATATCGCATCTACGGAGTCTCCCATGCCCGAGATCGGCCAGACCATTTCGCACTACAAGATCAAAGACAAACTCGGCGAAGGAGGCATGGGCGAGGTCTTTCTAGCCGACGACCTCTCGTTGGGCCGAAAAGTTGCTCTCAAGTTTCTCTCTCAGGAATTGCAGCAGGATCCAGTTGCCCACAAACGTCTCCTGCACGAGGCCAAGGCCGCAGCGGCACTCGATCATCCCAACATCTGCAATATCCATGAAGTCGCCGAAGCGGAGGAACAGAGTTTCATCGTCATGGAGTACGTCGAAGGCCAGAGCCTCAAGGACAGGCTCATCGCCGGACCCGTACCGATCCATGACGCCCTTCAGTTCGCATCGGAGATAGCCGAAGGGCTGGAGGTGGCGCACGAGAAGGGGATCATTCACCGTGACCTGAAGCCGGCGAACATCATGTTGACGCGCCATGGTCATGCTAAGGTGATGGATTTTGGCTTGGCAAAGCACGTAATGCCCGCAGGCGGGATCGAGAGCCAGGAAGAGACGATCACGGCCTTGACCCGCAACGGCAGTACCCTGGGAACCCTGGCCTACATGTCGCCGGAACAGTTGCGCGGCGGGCCTGTAGACGTTCGGTCGGACATTTTCTCCTTCGGCGTTGTCCTGTATGAAATGCTGGCCGGCATGCACCCCTTCAAGAAGGACACCGGGATGGACACGGCAAGCGCTATCCTCCACGAAACTCCATCCCCCTTGTCAAAAGGCCCGGCGGGAATCTCTGAAGTGCTTCAGCGCCTGCTTGACACAATGCTGGCGAAACAGGCGCACGAGCGCAGTTCCGTGCACGAGGTCAGATCCCATCTGGCTCGCTTGATCCAACAGACTGCCATGGAACCCCCTCCGGTCACAAAGACGTTGCTGATGCAAGCCCGGCGGGCATTCGCGCGGCCCTATGTCGTTGTTTCCGCGCTCATCGTGATCCTGGCCGGCCTCTTTTTTGGGTATCGGCAATTTGAGCACAACAGGAAAACCATGTGGGCTCGTGACGTGGCCCTTGGGGAAATTGCCCGTCTGACGGAAAATGGGGATCTGCTCGCGGCGTTCAATCTGGCCGTGGAGGCGGAAAGGTATCTGTCTGAAAACACGAAACCACTGGCCGAACTCCGGCCGCTTTTTTCCAGGCTTGCGACCATCACTTCAGATCCTCCGGGTGCGACAGTGCAGTGGCAGGCTTACGCCGCGACAGAATCCGCTTGGAAATCGCTGGGACAGACCCCCATCACAAGCATGAGGGTCCCGGCGGTCTTCTGCAGGCTGAGGCTCGAAAAGGAAGGATATCAACCTCTGCTGATTGCAACTTCGCTCGCACAAGGACTCTCCCTCACACTGGAGACAACCGCAAGTCTGCCAAGGGACATGGTGCGCGTGCCTGCGAGCGTGTTCCACCTCCCGCTACAGGGTCTGGATCGCCTGAAGGAAGAACCGATACGCGCCTTCCTGATCGACAAATATGAGGTCACCAACCGGGCCTACAAAAGTTTCATTGACGGCGGCGGCTATCGGGACAAGAAGTACTGGAAAAACCCCTTTGTCATGGATGGCCGGATACTGTCCTGGGAAGACGCCGTGGATCGATTCAAGGACCGCACAGGCAGGACTGCGCCTGCCACGTGGGAGGCGGGTGACTATCCGGAAGGACAGGATGATTATCCGGTATCCGGTGTGAGCTGGTACGAAGCGGCAGCCTTTGCTGAGTACATCGGGAAGAACCTGCCCACGATCTATCACTGGTATACAGCAGCCGGCATGGGGTCGAGCACGTACATCGTTCCGCTCAGCAACTTCGGGGCCGCAGGCCCGGCGGCCGTGGGCAGCTATCAGGGGCTGGGTCCCTTCGGCACCTACGACATGGCCGGAAACGTGCGGGAGTGGTGCTGGAACAGCATCGACCGCGAGGGACAGCGCTTCATCCTGGGCGGAGGGTGGAATGATCCCGCTTATGGCTTTGCCAGCCCCTACACGCAGCCCCCTTTCGATCGTTCGGTGAGTAACGGTTTCCGGTGCATCAAGTACCTCGGAGAAGACCAGGACGAGGCGACTTCTGCACGCACGATCGGACTCTTGTTTCGTGATTTTTTCAAGGAGACGCCGAGTTCCGACAAGGAGTTTGAAATATTCTTACGCCAGTATGCATATGATCAGGCGCCTCTGAATGAGAAAATCATCAGCAAGGATACTGGCGCGGAGGAATGGACAAAGGAGAAAGTATCATTCGATGCAGCCCATGGCAACGAGCGGGTGATTGCATACCTCTTCCTCCCCAAGCATGTTGCCCCACCGTATCAGGTCGTTTTTCATTGGCCGGGTGACAGCGGTCTGCAGTTGCGATCTAGCGACACGCCCCAAATGTTGAGGCAGTTCGACTTCATCATCAAGAGCGGCCGGGCTGTTCTGTTTCCGGTGTTCAAGAGCATGTTCGAACGGGGTGATGGCCTGGAGTCGACCGTGCCGAATGAAACGATTACCTACCGAGAACATGTCATCATGTGGATAAAGGAGGTCCGGCGGTCTATCGACTATCTTCAGACACGGCCAGATATTGACACCGGTAAGCTAGCCTATTTCGGACTCAGCTGGGGCGGACGAATGGCAGGGATTGCGCTTGCGGTTGAGAATCGCTTCAAGACCGCGGTGTTGTACGTCGCTGGATTCAGATTCCCGCGATCCATGCCGGAGGTAGATCCCTTCAACTTCGTTTCCCGCGTGACAATACCCGTCATCATGCTTAATGGCAGATACGATCATTACTTTCCCGTCGAGACCGCTCAAAAACCCATGTTCATGTTGCTGGGGACACCCAACAAAGATAAGAAATGGATCGTTTATGACGGCGGCCACTTCGTGCCACGCGATCAACTCATCAAGGAAACACTCGCCTGGCTCGACCGATATCTGGGCCCCGTCAAGTAGCCATGAGATCTGCTGTCAACCGACTGGGCACACCAAGTCGGCATTCTCTAAAGCCCGGTGTGCGCCATCGTACTGCCCAACGGCCCGATGACGATTCGAACTGGCCCACGCAGTTGAAATCTAGTTGGCTGCAATACGCACGAATCGTAGAGGTGAAATCCCCGACATGCCCCCGCTCTGGGAAGTTGTACCCCATCGCTCTCGGTCACTTTGACGTGTAGTCGCGATACCGTCCGTGTGCCTGCAAGCACTAGCACGTCTTCTCAAAATGCAGGTTCGATGCCGATCTGGGCATTTACGGCTCCCCTCAAGCGTTGCTTGCACCCAAGATATTTTTCAGAACTGCAGCCTTGGCGTGATCGAGATCTGGAAGGCGAAGCCTAATTTTGGTCCGTACACCTTTTGGGGCGGTCCTTTTCTTTGTTCCTTTCATTGCCAGCGGCCTCCTGCCCGCTGGCCAAGAGAATAAATCATGGCGGTGAATCAGGGCGCTTCGCATGCATTCTGGAGATGTGTATGAAGTCGCCTGACATTTAGGTCACTTCTCCGGATAGCCCGTTAGAACTAAGCCGCTGGCGTTCCCGACCGGATACTGACGAGGCAGTTCTCCGGTGAGCTGAGCGGCTAATCCGCACCGCAATAAGGAGAGACGTGCCCAGGGTGAGTAAAAAGCCGCATCCGGCAACGCAGTTCCGATATAAACTGGTGTCGCATCCAAAGGCGCGGGCGTGGGAGTCAGCATATCACCCCGTTATCAGTATCTGAGAGAGGGCACGCAGGAAGGGAGGTCGGCGCCCGGATCAGAAGGCTGACTTGCGATGAGGCAGCTTAAACCTCCTATCCTTTCTCCAGCAGCTTCGAGAGGGTGACCGGCTTCCCCTCCGTGTCCGGCAGGGTGAGTCGGGGGCGTGGTCGCCGACCATGATCGGGGTGGCGCCGAGCAGCGCGGCGAGGATGGGCATCGCTAGCATCTCCGAGCTCCGGGGCTCGTCTCCCCACCGTTCCTAGCGGGCGCCGCGCGCGCGGGCAACCGCGGTACACTCGTGCTTGGGGTGCGGGCGCCGGGCGGGGGAGTGCGCCCGGATGAGGGGCGTCATGATCACGACGGGTGAAGCGCGGCGCATTGCCGAGGCGTGGCTGCGGGAGGAGGCGTCCCGGGTCCCGGAGCTGGTGGGGGCGATCCTCGTAGGCTCGACACGGGCCCGGGATCCCGAGGCGCCGCACCCGGTCGCCTCGGACGTGGACGTCTTCCTTTGGATCGACGCCGAGGTGCCGAGCGACATCGAGCACCCGCGGGGCCGCTTCGCCCCGCGCAAGCTCCTCCGGGGCGGCGTAGTCCTCGAGCCCTCGTTCCACGACGCGCGGCGCATCGCCGATCCCGAGGCCATCCTCGGGGACGTGCACCTCGGGGCGGCCTTCGCCGACCCGCTCATCCTCCTCGATCCGGCCGGCCGGCTCGCCGCCGTCGCCGACGCGGTCAGGCCGGAGTACCGCCGGCGCCGCCACGTCCAGCGCCGCCTAGGGCAGGCGCTCGAGTCGGTCGAGGCCATGAGCCTGCACCCCCGCCCTCCGGACCTCCCCACGCTCGCGCCCTGCTGGCGCAACGCCGCCCTGGCCATTGCCGTGATGCACGCCGCCGTCGTCCCGCTGGTGGCCGCCCTCCGCTTCCCGACCGTCCGGCGCTCGCTGGTCGTCGCCCGCGAGGTGCTCGCCGAGGCCGGGCGGGAGGACCTCGCCGACGCGCTGCTGCGGTTCGCGGGCAGCGCGACGCTCTCGCGGGCCGAGGTCGAGGAACGGGTGGCCGAGCTGTGGCCCGCCTACGACGCCGCGGTCGAGGCACGGCGGACGCCGGTGGTCATGGACTGGAACGTCTCCCGCGAAGCGCGGGCCCTGGAGTGCGCCGCGATCGGCGAGCTCGTCGCCGAGGGCCACCACCGGGAAGCCGCCTATCCGCTGTTGCAGCTGCGCACGGCGGTCCAGGGCATCCTCGAGAACGACGGCGACGAGGAGGTGCGGGCTTGGTCGCGGGCGGGGTACGGGCGGCTGCTCGCGGCGCTGGGGATCGAGGGCGACGAGGCCTTCGACGCGCGCGGGGAGGCGCTGCAGGCCTTCGTGCCGGACCTCCGGAAGGGGTGTGAGGAGCTCCTGGCGCGGAACCCCGGGGTCCTCGACTGACGAGCCCCGCGCTATTGCGGGTCATGGTGCCGGCGCGGCGGCTGCGATCCAGCTTCTCCTTATCGAAAACGCCTCAGCACGAGCCGTCCTATTCCGATCCGCGCTTTGGTGCACCGAGGCGTTTCCGATCAAGGCTGGCGGCTACTCGGAAACGTGGGATCACATGTGCGTCAAAGTTCCGAAATGGAAAGAAATGCGGATGCCAAGGTTTAGTTCAGACGATCAGCTGAGGCTCTCAGATCGCTTCCCTTTTGCTGTCTTCGCCGACGGTGAATGCTTAAGATTGCCAAAGATTGGAGAGTTTGACATTCGCGCGAGAGAACCGCCGGGATTCTTTTGGGAGGAAGGCGGATGATGTGACTCGCTGGCCAGATGAAACCGAGGCCGAGGTACTTGGCTGAATGATTTGATGACACCCCCAAATGGCTGAGCACGGGAATTCCTGCTGCCCGATCGGCGGTCATCAACAGTTCTGATAGTCGTACCTGTGGATGATCTCGGTCATGGCCGAGAGCAAGCACTAACCGCATTCCACTGTTCTAGGACAAGCAGAGCGCGCGGGCGGGTAGTTCCATGTTCTGAATTTCGAGACCCTCACTCATCGAGACGGCGTCGCTTGCTGCTCCATCTGGTAGCAAGGGGCGGAGATGTGTATCAGAATCAGGACTGATCCCCAATTATTCCGCTGGAAACAGCTCCCTTTTAAGACGCTGCTAACATTTTTTGCGGTCACTTGCCCGAGTAGTCGCGATCCGGGAGAAGTGAACGCAAGCGGTCGGATCCCTTGGAATGCTCCGTCAGTTTTACGAGTAGCGCGTTAACCAGGCAGGTGGCTGATTGCCAGTCAACTTTCCAAAGAGATCTAATGTTTATGGACCGCATGCCAGTTTCAGTTGACCGACCCACCCGTGCAAGTGGTGCCGATTCAAAGGGAGCAGATACGATTTGACAGTGCCGGGAATGATGGTTCAGTATGTTGCTCCAGCTGCGCTCTTCTTAGAGAGTGCCGTTGAGCGTGGGATCGGAGTGACGGCTCCGCCGTGGGGTGAGCTGGCCTTCAGATGATGCCCTGGCGAGAAATCTTACCGGTTTTTTTCTTGGCGGACCGCCAGGTCCGTGCCCTTTCGCAATTGTCTTCCAAGGAGGTACATCATGCGACGGTTTTTCTTGGTATCCGCACTCGTGATCGCGCTGTTCACGTCCGTGGGGCTGGCCCAGCAGGCCGGAACCGCTGGACCCTACAAAGTACTCAAGACCGCGAAGGTCGGTGGTGAAGGCGGCTGGGACTATATCTATGCGGACGCCGCCGGACGCCGGTTGTACATTCCGCGTGGAGGCACGCGAGGGACTCCGGCGACGGACACCGCGCCTGCCGTGGCCGCGGTCCCGGGCCGGATCACGGTCTTCAATCTCGACACCCTCGAGCCGGCTGGCGTGATTCCCGACACTGGTGGGAACGGCGTGGCGGTAGACCCGAAATCGGGCCACGGCTTCTCCAGCAGCAAGCCCGCGTCGATGTTTGACACCAAAACGCTGAAGGTGATCAAGAAGATCGATTTGGGCGATGCCCAGCCGGATGGCATCTACTTCGATGCCTTCAACGACCGGGTCTACATCTTCAGTCACCCGACCAAGGACGCGACGGTGATCGATTCCAAAAACGGTACCGTGCTCGGCAGGATCGATCTCGGCGGCACGCCGGAGCAGGGGGTGGCCGACGGCAAAGGCAAGCTCTACGTCGTCATGCAGGACAGGCCGGGGGGCGTCGCTGTCGTCGACGTCAAAACGATGAAGACGATCGCGCACTATCCCTTCGGCGATAACGGCGGGTGCAACGGGCTCGCGTTGGATGTGAAGAATCACGTCCTCTTCGCGGCATGCAGCGCAGTTGGTCCGGCGCCCGCAAGGGGGCAGCCAGGGCAGCCTGCGCTCCCGGCACCGCCAAGCAGGCCCGCGACGCCACCGCCGCAGATGATGGTGATCTTAAGCGCGACGGACGGCAAGATCATCACGAGACTACCGCTCGCCGGCGGCTCAGACGGCGCGGTGTTCAACCCCGCAACGATGGAAGCCTTCAGCACGCATGGCAATGGCACGATGACAATTGTCAAGGAGAAGAGCCCAACGAATTTTGAAGTTGAGCAGAATCTTCAGACGATGAATGGCGCTCGCACAGTGACGTTCGACAAAAAGACGGGGCATCTCTTCGCGATGTCGCAGCAGTATGCGCCGCCCCCGGCCACGCCGCCAGCGGGAGGCCGCGCTGGTGGTCGAGGCGCGGTCATCCCGGGTTCGTTCACGATTCTTGTGATCGGCAAGTAAGGGAACGCCAAGCCTTCGCTTGATCGACCGCCCGGGACTCGGGATTCGCTGGCGTTGCCGTTTCAGGGCTTTCGTCGAATGGCTTGCTGTGGTGACCGCCGGGGGCTCCGGGAGATCGATTGCATAGAGCGGCTGCGCCGCCATGAAGTCCCATTGCTCCCGGAGCGCCGTGCCGATCAAGTCGGTGCGGCACCGGTACTCGTCCATGTCCTTCTGCGCGTACAGCAGGTATCGTCGGCAAGTCGCGATCTGGGAAGTAACTCCCGCGAATTCCCTGGGGAAGCCATGTGTCGATTGCTTCCGGTCACCTAGACGTGTTGTCGCGGAAACTTGATTTGCCCTTGGAGCCGCTGATCCAAGCCGCTCGTCACTTTGACGGTATGCGCGTTATACGTCCGCGTGACTGGTCTTTAGTCAACTTCCCACCTCGCCGTTTCTTGACAGCGTTGAGTCTATGGATCGCTACTGCCCTCTGCAAATCCCTGGAAATATTGAGAAAAACGGCGCGCGTCTATTCGTAATGCAAGCACTCAGCCGGATCCAATTTCGCCGCGCGGCGCGCCGGCATGATGCTTGCGATCAGCGCGACCGCGACCAGCAGCCCTGCGGCTCCAATGAAAATCGACTTTTCGGCGACGTCCACACCATAAAGCAGGCTCCGCAGCAGGGGGGCAAGGCGGAATGCCGCTACCAGGCCGATCGCGGCGCCTGCAATGGCAAGGATGCCTGCCTGTTTCACCACGTCCGCGACAACGCGCCGGCAAGTGGCCCCAAGGGCCATGCGGATTCCGATCTCCCGGGTGCGGTGCGCGACCGAGTAGGAGAGGACTCCGTAAATTCCGATCGCCGCCAACAACAATGCAAAGACCGCGAATACGGTCATCAAGCTGGCTTCGAATCGCCGAGGCGCGATGGAATCGGACACGATCTGTTTCAAACCGGCGACGTCGGTTACCGGCTGGTGCTTGTCGATGCGCCAAATCTCGGCCTTTACCGCGCTGACCAGAGGCGTCGGGTCTGACGCGGAACGGAGAGCAACGGCGAACTCCGGCGGAGAGAACTGCCAGAACGGCAGGTAGAGATAGGGTCGAATCTCCGCATCAATCCCGGAAGCGTGCGTATCCTCTACGATCCCGACAATCGTCATCGGCGGCTTGTCGAGCAGCCGGCGGCCAATCGGATTCGCAACGCCCGGCCACAGGCGACGGGCTGCACTTTCACTGATGATCGCCACAGGAGTCGTGCCGCGATCGTTCTCATTGAACTCCCGGCCGGCTCTGAGCCGGATGCCGAGAGTGCGAAAATACCCGGGTGTAACGGCGCGGACACGCGTCATGACATAGGCTTCCCGATTCGGGTTGTCTTCCGCGAGGAGGCCCCAACCTTCGGATTCTCCCGTCAGCGGCAGCGTGCTGGTCGCCGCGGCGGATATCACTCCCGGGTGTGCGCTGCAGTTCGAGATCAATCTTTCGATCAACGTCGCCCGGAGGTGGTCGTCATAGCGCTTGGAGGGCAACGTCGTTCGCATCGTGAGGACGTTTTCCGCACGAAAGCCGAGAGGTATCTGCAAAACTGTAACAAAGCTCTTGGCGAGCAAGCCGCAACCCACAAGAAGGACCAGCGACAACGCCAGCTCCGTGGCAACCAGCGCTGATCGCAGCCGTGATGGTGCGGAAATGGTGCGCCCTCCGATTTTCATCGTTTCGCCGGGAGTGCCCCGCGCCGTCAGCACGGCGGGGGCAATGCCGAACAGCACGGCAGTTGCCACTGCCAGGCAAAGTGTGAATCCAAACATCCGCAGGTCTATGGCGACGTCTTCAATCCTGGGCAGGCCGGCGGGTGCAATGGAAATAAAAATGCGCACTGCAGCCCATGCCAGCACCACGGCCAGGCCGGCAGCGCAAAGGGCAAAGGTGAGAGCTTCCGTGAATCCCTGTTGGACCAGACGCCTGCGGGTGGCTCCCAGGCAGAGCCGGATGGCAATCTCCTCGCGACGGCGCAATCCCCGCGCCAGCATCAGATTTGCCACATTGACGCAGGCGATCAACAGCGCCAGGACGACCGCACCGAGGAGAATCATGATGGGCGAGCGCACCTTTCCGGTGACTGCACCCTGGAGGTTCAGCACGGTGACTTCCGGTAAGTCCGCGACATTTCGTGGATGAACCTGGTGGGCCAGGATTGATGTCAATTCCGCCGCCGCCTGTCTCTCATTTACGCCGGGTCGCAGCCGCACGAGCATTCCCCAATTGAAGCAACCCTTGCAAGTGCGTTCCCAATCCAGCAGCGCCATGGGGCGCCACATTTCGGCGGGCGGAAACGGCCCCACGGTGGCGTGGTGTTCGGGGCCTTCTGGAAATCGGAATCCGGGCGGCATGACGCCGATCACTGTGTTCGGGGCGTCATTCAGGGTCAGCGTTCGGCCGATGACATTGGGGTCGCCTCCGAACCGCCTTTTCCAAAGGCCGTCGCCGATTACGACCACGTTTTCGCGTCCCCTCTGATCTTCATCGGCCGAAAATGTTCGTCCGAGTGCGGGCGCTACGCCCAGCACGTCGAAAAGCTCGGCGGAGACCCGCGCGGCCGGAATGCGCTCCGGTTCGCCCTGGCCGGCGAGGTTGAAATACCAGCTGGTAAAAAGAGCGGCGTGCTCGATCGAGCGCGCTTCGCGGCGGAATGCTTCATACAACGGGGCGCTGATGGCCCCGTCCACAGATACCGTCGTCAGCCGCTCCGGCTGCGCGTATGGCAGGGATTGCAGGAGAACAGAATCGGCAACGCTGAAGATGGCGGTGGTCGCCCCCATCCCGAGCGCCAGGGATAGAATTGCGGCGGCGGCAAATCCCGGATTCCTTCGCATCGAGCGGAATGCGTGACGCATGTCCTTTCCCCACGCCTCGAGCACAGGCAGGCCGCGTTGCTCGCGATAGCGCTCCTTCACAGACTCGATGCCACCGAACTTCAAGATGGCCGCCCGGCGCGCTTCCTGTGGAGACATGCCGAGCTTCAGGTTGTCCTCAGTCTGCATCTGCAGATGCATCTCCATCTCAGCGGCCAACTCGGATTCCCGGCGCGAACCGGCGATCGCGCCCACCAGACGTTTCCATCCGCGGCGAAACTGTTTCATTGCGGCTCTCCCTTCAAGGCGAAAAAGCGGGCGATGATGTCGGCGGTCTGCCTCCAATACCGTGCCTCGGATTCGAGCTGCCTTCTGCCCGATTTCGTCAGGCGGTAGAACTTCGCCTTCCGGTTGTTCTGGGAGAAACCCCACTCCGAAGCAATGCTGCCCTCCTGCTCGAGTTTGAGGAGCACCGGGTAGAGTGTACCCTGATTGATGGACAGCAGGTTGGCACTGGTTTGTTCGATCCGCCGGGCGATCCCATAGCCGTGCTGGGGCCCGAGTGCTTCAAGGGTCTTAAGAATCATCAACGCGAGCGTGCCCTGCAAGACCTCACTTTTAGTCATATTGACTCCTGTTGGTTTCCCAGATGAGTATAGCGCAGTTTTGTGGGAAAACAACAGGAAAGTTCCCTGTCGTCACGAGGGTCTACGGGCGACGGTGCGTCCTGTGGATAGAGGCGCGCGCATTTACGGGGTCGAGGAACCGGGCGGCGTCCGTGGGCTGGTGATGCAGTTGGTGCCTGGGGCCCACTTTTGATGGGTACGGGTGCGGCTTCCGGCGATGCGCTGCCAAAAACTTCGGTCGCAGCTCAGGCGATTGCCGTATACTGCTGAGAAGCCGAGAAGGTAAATCCTGGGTGAAGCCTTTACACATCCCAACGCAACCACAACGGAGACCATATGACCAGACGCTTACTGACCGCACTTGCGGTTCTCTTCGCAAGCAGCCTTGTCGCGCCCAACTTCGGGCACGCGCAAACGTTCAAGGTTGAAAAGTTTGATATCAAGGGTGACGGAGGTACGGACTATGTCGCCGTCGAAGCCGCCACAGGGCGCGTGTTCGTTTCGCGTTCCAGCCACATGATGGTGGTCGAAGGCGCCACCGGCAAAGTGCTCGCTGACATTCCGAACACGCCGGGCGTGCATGGCGCGGGCCTCGCCACCAAGGCTGGTCACGGCTTTACGACGAATAGCGGCGACCAGACCGTCACCATGTTCGATTTGAAGACGCTGGCGGTGATCAAACAAATCAAGGTCGGCCCCGGTCTCGACGGCATCATGTACGATGAGCCCGATGACAAAATCATTCTGACGAATCACAGCCGCCCGATCTGCACTCTCACCGCGATCGATCCAACGAGCGGCGACATTGTCGCCACCGTCGAGCTCGAAGACACGGCGCCCGAGGGCGCTGCGGCCGATGGCAAAGGACACATCTTCGTCAACAACGAAGGCAAGAACACGATCCAGGTGATCGACGTCAAGACCTGGAAAGCGACCGCCTCGTGGCCACTCGCGCCGTGTGAAGGACCAACGGGCATCGCGTATGACAAAACATCGAACCGCATCTTCTCAGGTTGCAGCAATACATCTGTCGTCGTTGATCCAAACACCGGCAAAGTCGTGGCGTCCATCAAGAACGGCACGCGCGTTGACGCTCTGGGATGGGATCCGTCAAAAAAGCTGATTTACATTCCGAATGGGGGCGAGGGCAACGTCACAGTCGTCCACCAGGATTCGCCCGACAAGTACACGACGGTTGCCACGGTTGACACGTTCGCCGGCGCGAAGACGATCACAGTTGATCCAGTGACGCACAACGCGTACCTCTTCCAACCTGAGCGCGGTCCGGCTCCGGCGCCACCCGCTGGCGTGACGCCACCCCCGACGGGCGGACGTGGCCGCGGTCCACAGGGTCCGATCATCGCTGCGTGGTTTATCGTGATCAAGCAGTAGCTATTGCAATTGCTCTCACGACGTTGAGTTCGCGCGTTGTTGTGTGTGAAGGCTTTCAAGCCGACAGTCGATTGTTGAGGCTTGTCTAGTCCTTTGCGGGGATAGGCGGTTTTTGGCTTTCAGAGCTGCAGTCTCGAGCTTTGCGATGCGTTGCGCGGGATTCATCGTTCGCTTGTTCATCCGCGTTTGTCCGTATCCTTGAAACATGTTGTCGCATTTATGGAAGGCAGTACTAAGACGACGCACCTCGATTCCACCCTTAATATTATGGACTCTTCTCTAGGTTTTCTGGGACGGAAGTTGATGTGGAGGCATTGTGTTCCCGCCATTGTTGTGGTTCTCGTTGCTGTTACCGACTACGCAGCGAATGCCGCCGATTCCTCCACCAACGACTGGCAGACGTTGTGGCAGCAGAGCGAAGCCACCATGCCCAAGCCGGTCACCGTGAGCGTAGGAACACTGGGCGACCTCGGCAAGGACCTGGAAGACCGCCAGTGGCAGATGGTGCCGACGCGTTACCATCAGCTTTATTTTCAGGCCTCGGCAGATCCCCGGAAAGTGGCTGAGTTATACCAACTCCTCGATGGTGTCTATGTCTTTCTGAACGGCCGCAGCCATGCGAAACCGCAAACACCGATTCAGGCCTTTCTGGTGCCCGATGAATATGGCCATTCGCGCTGTACTCAAAATCCCGTCGCCATGCGCACTGGTGAGCGGGCCGAAGTGCAGTTCTTGTTGACCAGCTTGCTGCATGAGGAGACCCATCTGTTCAATTTCGCCTTTCTCGGCCAGGCGAGTAGGCAGAATTGGTGGTGCGGCGAGTTCTCCTGCATTTACTTCCAGGAGCGCGCGCTGTTACAGGCGGAGGGCAAAGACCTCAAAACAGAAC
Source organism: Terriglobia bacterium (assembly GCA_020072565.1). Classification (NCBI taxonomy): domain Bacteria; kingdom Pseudomonadati; phylum Acidobacteriota; class Terriglobia; species Terriglobia bacterium. The sequence goes on along the minus strand of JAIQGI010000081.1, from coordinate 3,094 downwards.
TGAAATCTCGCCTGCCCAACGGCCCGATTATCTCGCTCCCGGAACTGGACTCCCGCGGCCAACGCGCTTTTGATGAAGCGGTCGCCGCGTTGTTTTTCTTCGAGGAGCAATATGGCCGCGCCAAGCTCAATGAGTTCCGGCAGCAGTGCCTGATCTCGGCCAAATCCGAAAAGAGCGATCGGGCGGCGCCATCGGTGTTCCAGGAGGCGTTTGGCAAGGACGCCACGGCTTTGGACAAAGAGTGGCGGGAATTCTATGGATGGCCGAACAAGGGACCGGAAACCCAGCGAGGCGTTCCTGACCGCCCATATCTGGAGCAAATGATAGAAGGATAGGGCAGCTCCCGCTGGGATTCAAGCTGAGCCGGAAGACGGGGCAACGCGCGAAGCACAGAGGATAAGGCCGAGGCCCAGGGCTGAAAGTCTAGGCGCAGGGGCGTCAGCGACGCAACTGTCTCGCGATGGCAACGCCCGCTTGTTCGGCGGTCGGCGGATCGAGGTTGCCTACTACGACAACCGTCCATGTGCCGTCGGATTCCAGGGCGGCGCCAATTCCCGGAGCACCACCTGCAATGCCTAACTCACCGCCTGCTCTCCGCCCCTTCACGGCTTCGACGCCCTCTTCGAGCATCCACGCCGTCATCTTCGGATTGAGCAAGCGTCCCTCGCGCAGGGCGCTGTCGAACGCGAGCAGATCGGCGGCTGTTGCGTAGGCGCCACCCGCCGCGCTGCCAGACGCGCCGATCAGCTGGTTGTTGGATTGCAGCACGTTCGGCGAAGCCGGTGCACGCGACGTGTAGCCCACCGCGACGTGAGGCGGGAAGCGGTCGGACTGGAAGAACCCGGCGGTTTTCATGTCAGCTGGTTTGAACACATGCTCGGATACGTACTGCTCGTATGGCACGCCTGCGACGCGCTCGATGATTGCGCCGAGAACGATGTAGCAGCCGTTGCAGTACTGCGTTTTCGCCCCGGGAGCAAACAGGAGCGGCTTGTCGGCAACAAAGCGGTAGTAATCGGCATTCGAACGAAACTGCGTTTTTGGCGTCGAGTCGAACTGAGGACCGAAGAAGTCCGCGACGCCGGCCCGATGGTTGAGCAGCTGCGCAACAGTCGTCGTCAGGGCTTGCTCATTTGGATAGTCGGTCAGCTGCCGCAAATCTGCATCGCGGTACCTGTCAGGAGCGGCGTCAACGGCATGTCTCGTCTGCTGTAACCCTGTGTGGAGGACGACCGTGGTTTGCAGCGAGTGCCGCGATCACTCGAGGAAATCCCGGCGTTCGGGGAAGTGATTGGCTCCCAGTGGACGCGCTTACCGTAGAAGTCCCCGACACTCCCGCGAAGTCCGTCCGAGTCAATAACCCCTCACACATCATTGGCAAGACAGCCATATGAGCAGCCCAGCAGGCCTCGCCCACTGATCTGAAAACCGCTGCAAGTCGTGACAAAAAACTCGGTTGTAATCCGTTCCCATCGTGCCAATAATAGCCGTAAGGCGGACCCTCCCGACCATGTTTGCACGTTTTTCGCAGGGTTGATACGCTGGTCAGCCTACTCACGAGTTAGGTGCCTCTTGAAACGGAGGACGGATGACTTCTCGTCACCCATTCAGGCCGGTACTCGCACTCGCTCTCGCGGCGGCCGTGTGGCTGGCGGCGATGTACGCGGTGAGGCTCGTCGGTGTTCCGCAGACGAACTTCCTCCCGCCGTCGTTCGTGACGCATTCTGTGATGCTGGCTCTATCCGTCGCGGCGATGTGGCTGATCTCGAAGGGCCGGCTTGATCTCTATGGGTTCACCAAGGGAGCGTACGAGTTCAGCCCCTGTATCCTCTTGTGGGTTCTTCCGACGGCGGTGCTTTCCATCGTGTCAGCGGTTGCGTCACCGGGTGGGCAAGGCACAGGCGGTCCCATTAAACTCACGAAGCCCCAGATGGTCGTCTTCATCTGGGTCTGCGCGAGCATCGGCGAGGAAACGCTGACTCGGGGGCTTCTACAAACGCTGTTGAGTAGGAATGCCCGGGTCGGGGCTGAGGCTCACCGCAGGTTGAGCATGCCGGTTCTCGTGAGTGGGCTGTTCTTCGGTTCCATGCACATTGTGCTCGTCAAGTTAATGGGGCCCGCGGCGGTCCCAGTGATTCTGCTGGCGGTGTTTCTCGGACTGGTCGCAGCGCGCTACCGTGAGAGAACGAGGAGTCTCCTTCCAGCGATCATCGTCCATGCGCTCTTCAACATCGGCGGCATGCTGCCGTTATGGGTGATTCAGTGGCTGCGCGGTTAGACCACTCGGCATCCGATGGAGCGAGGCGGCTAACCCTGCGCTCAACCGGACCTGCGCGAAAAGCCTCGCAGGCCGGTTAGCTCCACGTTGGGCCGTCTGGAGAGATTACCAAATGACTTGGTATGACAGGATTCCCAAGGTAGAGCTGCACGTCCATCTGGAGGGCGCCATACCTCATGAGGCCTTGTTTGCGCTCATCCAGAAATATGGCGGGGATCCGTCCGTTCCTGATGTTCCCGCGCTGGCCAAGCGGTTCGAATACACAGATTTTCCCCAGTTCATCGAGGCATGGTCGTGGAAGAACCAGTTCCTGCGTGAGTATGAAGACTTCACGCATGTTGCCGAACTGACGGCTCGAGACATGGCCAAGCAGGGTATCCGATACGCGGAAGTCTTTTTCTCGCCCTCTCTTTTTGTTCGCCGCGGGCTTGCCGTACAGGAAGTGGCCCAGGCTGTCCGTGCCGGCTTGACACGAGTTTCCGAAATCGAGATCGCCCTGGTTGCGGACCTGGTTAGGGACTACGGACCTGAATCGGAAATGGTGACTTTGGCGCAGTTAGAGGAGGTCACAGGGCACGGTATTGTCGGCATCGGAATTGGCGGGTCGGAGCATGAATGTCCGCCTGCTCCATTCAGGAGGCTTTATGAGAAGGCGCGATCTAAGGTGTACCCCATTGTCTAGGAGTCCGTCCGAGAATTGCGGTTTGAAGGCATATTGTCGCCCTGGAGCTGCCTTATGCAGCGATCCGCCAGTCAGTCGAACATGTCAGATTGCAGAATGTAATTTTGCGTCACTCGCGGTGTGGACTGTGAGTT
>JAIQGI010000080.1 GCA_020072565.1 Terriglobia bacterium | reverse complement strand
TCGTTTGAGCATAATCGTGGTCGGCCCGCCCTTCAACAACGGAACAAGGAACCATCTCGAAAAATTGCACTCCCGGCTCTGGACAATGCTGGGGAATGCTCTGCACCCAAAATCGGGTGCAGACCAACTATAAGGGCCGCCAGCTCATAGGCCCGGCCGTAAGGCCGGGACACGGGTATGGCTGAAGAATCGAGCACCGAGGGCGCGGCACTCAATCAAAAACATATCTCGGATCAGATTCGATTCCGTGGCGATCAAACAGATCAAGGAGTTCTTCCTGAAAACCCCGTCGTTTGTGATACTCTCGTGCACGATCAATTGCACATCCAGGGAGGCCACCAGGTCAGCTGGCTGGTGGATGGGGTGACAGTCCCGAACACCGACATCGCTGGCAACGTCGGTCCCCAGATTGATCCCAAAGATATCGACTCTCTCGAGACCCAACGCGGCGGATACTCTGCCGAGTGCGCGCAGGGCTCACGGTGTTGGGACAGCAATCCATGACTGCTTTTCATTCATGAATGATCGGGTTTATGAATTGGTGACAGCCACCCGCGCAGGTCCTCTGGCATAGCCACAAAGATATTTTGGTTATGGAACACGATCTTGTCGAAATTTGCTTGCTACAGAGAAGTCCTCAATATAGAAATACTCGTTCGATTTGTGAAATCCATGAAAATCAAATTCCATCGTGTTATATCGACTTTGGAACAGGGGCCCGCCCCACGCTGGGTGGTCGTTGGGGCCGGATCTCTGGTGGGGGCTTATTTTATCTACTTCACCACCCATGTCTTCCAAAGCTGGCTGCTTTGGGACGACTTCTTTAATACGCACTACTACTGGTCACGTCCCGTGAGTGCGCTGATCAAGGGCAATCTGATTTTCTTCAGCGATTACTACCGCCCGTTGGGTGGCATCTTCTTCCTGGGCTTATACAAAGTATTTGGCATCAACGCGATGGCTACCCACCTTGCCGTGCTCGCGATTCTCCTGATCGACCTTTTCATACTTTACGGGATTGCATTTGCACTTTCCGATGCGCGCGAGATCGGATTTTTCTGTGCGCTGCTCGGCGCCTACCATTTTCACCTTCGTGACTTGTACTTCCAGGGGGGCATGGTGTATGACTCCCTTGCATTCCTCTTCTTTTTCTCTTGTCTTTGGTGGTATGTCCGGATTCGCAAGTCCGGTCAAACCGCCAGCTGGACCCAAATCGGCGGCCTGCTGGCACTGTTCATCTGCGCCTTGAATGCCAAGGAAATCTCAGTTTGTCTGCCGCTGCTGATCATTTCCTATGAATTGCTCTACCACCCTCTGCGCAGATGGACTCCGAGGGCAATCCTGACCTGGAGTGTCACAGAGGGCCGGTTTGCGCTGGTGGCAGGAATTTCCGCTGTGATGTACGCTGTCGGGAAGTCGATAGGACCGGAAGCGCTTAGCAACAACCCCGTTTTCCGGCCCCACCTCTCACTGGCGACCTATCTTGGAAACTACGGCAGCCACATCACAGGACTTTTTTACGGTGCGTTTCAAGTGCGTGCCGTTGGGGCGGGAGTGATTCTTGGGGGCATGCTGTTGGTCGCGATTGTGGTGCGGAGCCGGATGCTGGCCTTCTCGGCCTTGCTGGCAATTCTTGGTTTCCTCCCCGTAGGTTTCATCGAACTTCGCAACGGCTACGCGATATACGTGCCGTTTGGAGGCTGGGTAATGTATGTCGCGACGCTGACGGTCAGATTGCGGGATCTGGTGGTGCAGGCTCTTTCCGTCCTGGTGGCGAAGTTACACGTTACCGTGTGGCCCGGCTTGCGGGTGATAAAGCCGGTTCCGATTCTGATTTGCTTCGCGTGGTTTGTCGTCCCGCAGAACTACCGCGGTATTGAAATGATCGGAGAGGGACTCCGTGCCGACGAATATGGATTGCATACCAGCTATCAACAGCTCTCGCAAATCGGGCACAAGCTTCGGCCGGGGGCCAACGTGTTGCTTATTCGGGACAGTTCACCGGTTTCGGCGCCCGCCATCACATTTCTGATTCGTCTGTTCTATGGCGATAAGAGGCTTCAGGCCGTTCGGGCAAAAGAGTTCTGCGCGAGGAGAGAGTCGGTTCCCCTGAGGCAATACGATCTTGTTCTTGATTATGAACAAGGCCGCTATATCGATCTCACGTCACACTGGACCGCCGCGGACATGGCCGGCATCTGCAAGCAACCCGATGAGTACATCGATCAACAGGGGAAGGTCGTCCGGCTCATGCGCCGATAGCCCGGCGGGACGCCGACGAACGCAGACGAACACCGACAGTTTTGATCTTGTCGGCGTGCAGGAGTTTTTGCCGTCCTGCTTGCCCGGCCAATGCTCCTGCTCGCCGACCAAAACCGAACGGTCAGCGTCGGTCAGCGTTTTTCCGCGTCCAAAACTGCATTTTGGTCGCATATTCATGAATAATCCGCGGCCTACAGGACTACCGGCTTTCCGGAAGGCGGCGCGGGCGGCTCCGCCATGCGAGACCCGCAATGGGGGCAAAAACGGGCGCCGACCGCCGTCGGCCGGCCGCAGGATGGGCATTGAGCCTGGACCGCCTGGCCGCAATGCCGGCAGAAGGCTTCGCCAACCGGGAAGGCTTGACCGCAGGCCGGACACATGCTCTGAATCGGGTGGCGTACGATCAGGTAAGCGATCAGGCCCAGGAAATAGGGGATCAAGGTAGCCACGAGCGCCCAAAGCAGGGGCTCCATCCCGCGCCGCTTCGCGTCATGGTAGACAATCACACCGATCCCGATCCAGACGAAGATTACGAGCAGCGCCATTGAGCCGATCAATCCGACCACCAGCGCCGCCAACAACGTAAAATCCCTGCTGTGGATCAGCGGCTGGCCGGCCGAAGCCAGCACCAGGATGGCTATCAGCGCCGCCGCCGACAACAGGTAGATGCGAAACAGCGAGAGAAGCTTTTCCTTAACCATGAGATACCTCCCGAAGTCCGTTGCCGTGACGGTGACGGCGCAGAAGCACGACGAGGCAGAGCCCGCCCGCCACCGCCCCGATGGTCCAGACCGCGACGAAGCTGAGCGTCCACATCAGCACGCTGGATCCGAAGATTCTCGACAGCGTGAGATCAACCAGATACACCTGAACCACGAAATACATCAGCATCGCCATGACGATTGCAGGAGCCAGCAGCAGCCCAAATTTGAGATCTCCGGAACCGGCGGATCCGGCGATCGCCGCCAGGCAACGGTGCTTGAGCGCCGGGCCATAAAGGGATTCCCGGGCAAAAAGCAGCGGCGCAGTCCGCAGACCATCCGCATAAAGCCGGCAGGCCCTGCAGGTTTGCAGATGCGCCTCAACGCGGGCCGGCACGCGGTCCTCCAGTGCAGCCGAAGCCGCCAGAGTCAGCAGGATGTTTTGAACCTCACGGCATGCGCGGTCAGTCTCAAGCATGCGCCGCTCCTTTCATGTACCGATACCGGTGCCCGAGCTGGTCCAGTGCTCGCGCCAGACGGCTCTTGACAGTGCCCAGGGGCAAACGGCAGTGTTCGGCAATCTCTTCATAGCTCAGGTCCCGGTAGAATCGCAGCCAGATCATTTCGCGCAATACCGGATCGAGCCCGGTGAGCAGGGCCTCGGCCAAATCCTGCGCCATCATGCCCTCGCGAAAATCGCCCGGAGCGGCGATCTCGATCGCCGGATCTCCCCGATTTGCCGCCCCGATTCCCAACTGGCTTTTCCAGCGCAGAAGCCGGAGCCGGTCATATGCCAGGTTTCTGGCGATGCGGAAGAGCCACGGGGAAAAGCTCCGGGCCGTGTCGTAGCCGTCGATGCGTTCCATGACCCGGACCCAGGTGTCCTGGAAGACGTCTTCGGCGAGATCGCGCTTGCCGGTGAGGGCCAGAAGATAACTCATCAGAGCGGCTCCGAAATGATCCATCAGTGCGCCCAGATTGCGACGCTCCCCCGCTTTGAGCTGGGCCAGGATCTCCTTTTCCTCGATCTCCCGGTAGAGTCCGGCCGAATCCGTTTGCTCCGAGCGGGTCATCGTGTCCTCGCACTTCACTTACGCAGCAGGGCCAGCCTTTGTTCTCGCAAAACTTGCGTCACCATTATGCGATTGCTTCGAAAATAGACAAATCGGTATCGGGATCGGAATCGGGATCGCAATCGCTATCGCAATCGGAACTATTAGCCGGCAAAAGCTGATAGCGACCGCGATAGCGACTGCGATACCGATTCCGATACCGACGTTCGCCGACCGGATAACATGAGCTTGTCATGCGTCGCAGGGTGCGCCCCAGGTGCATGAGGGGCTGCTTCGAAAAAAGATGTTCTGAGAGCATCGTAATCAATGTAGAAAGTCCAGCCACAGGCAGGATCCCTGTGATGCAAAAACCATTAAAGCCGGATTTTAGTGCGTGCTAAACCCACGGCCTCTGGCCGGGCGAGCCGTGGGTTACTGCCAGCCCTGCAGGGGCGGCCGCAGTTTACAGCCCAGGCCGCACAAGGCCTGGGATTGGACCCCACCCAAGGATGAGCTGACAGGGCGACACAGAAAAAGCGGGTGAGCTGCATCGCCCTTACAGGGCTCCCTTTTTGCGATCGCCTGGACCCAGGGCTTGCGCCCTGGGCTGTTCGCTGCGGTCGCCCCTGGCGGGGCTGGGTGAGGGAGCTGCAGTCGCCCCTTCGATTGTGCGACATGGTGCGTACCACAACCTGTTAGGGGGAGCGACGTGTTGCACAATCACAGGTTGCGCAAATCTTGACTGCGCAGCAGCCACAATTGCGTAACCTGGGGGGCTGGGTGAGGGAGCTGCAGTCGCCCCTTCGATTGTGCGACATGGTGCGTACCACAACCTGTTAGGGGGAGCGACGTGTTGCACAATTGCACGCGATTGTATTGCCGCTCCAGGTTCAGCAAGCCGGCGGCACCGCGCACCGGATGCCGCCCTACTCTTGGCGTAAGGTTCTCATTGGCTCTATCCGGCTCGCGCGACGGGCCGGTACAAAACTGGCGAACAGCGCCGCAACGACAAGTACGGAAATCATCATGACGAAAGTCAGCGGCTCCGTGGTCCTAACCCCGGGCACCAGGTGTTCCAGCAAGCGGCCTGCTGCCAAGGCGACCGATATGCCCACACCGACGCCGATGAAAATCATGCTAAGGCTCTGCCGGAGCACAAGCCACATGACATCGCCGGCGGTAGCCCCGAGTGCCATGCGTACACCGATTTCCGGCACGCGCTCGCCGGTCAAGTACGCCAGCACACCATAAATGCCGATGCACGCCAGCAGCAGAGCCAGCCCGGCGAATATGCCGAACAACAGCAAAAGGAAGCGTTGCCGGGCGAGGGAATCGCTCACGAGCTGTTCCATGGTGCGAACTTCATAGAGGGCTTGGTCGCCTGTGGCTCCACCGGTAGCTCCGCGTAGTTCCCTCCGCAGTGGTACGACCACATTCAACGGCGCGATGCTGGTCCGGACGGCAACCGACATGAGTTCGGACCAACGCCGCAGAAGTGGGTCCGCCACCTGGGCGAAAGGATAATAGAACTGTGCGCGCACTTGCGCCTGATCGTCGCCGGCGAGCCCCCAATGCCGGACATGGCCGACCACACCCACCACCCGGACCGGGTCGGGGACCTGGGTGTCCGACGAGAAAGGGCTGGCCGTGGCTGGGATCCAGAGGCGCTTCCCGACCGGATCCTGTCCGCGGAAAGCGTGTTGTGCCAAAACGTCATCAATCACCACGACGGGTTCATTGCCTTGCCGATCGTGGTCGTTGAAGAATCGCCCTTTGAGCAGCGGGATACCCATGACCTTCAGATAATCCGGCGTCACGCTCGTCGCCAACGCTATGGGCTGCTCGTTCGGCGGTGGCACAGCCGGGGTGGTCCAGTAGCCGAGCTGGTTGTTGCCTTGGCGCATCGGCACGGTATCGACCGCCGCAACGGACTCCACTCCCGGTACCAGGCGAGCGCGCTCCAGAACGTCCTGCCAGGCCGCGCGAATCCGCGCCGGGTCTGCCAGCACGCTGGGTGAAAGCGCCATCCGGGTGACCAGCACGTTCCGGAAGTCAACGCCTGGATTAAGGGATGAGAGCCGCAGGAGCGTGCGTCCGAGCATCCCGGCAGCGACCAACAACACGACCGCCAGGGCGAATTCGGATACGACAAAAACACTGTGCAGGCGGCGCGAACGCCCCGCAACCGTCCGCGCTCCGGCACGGAGGGCCTGTTCGACGTTGCGGGCGGGAGCGCGCAAGGCCGGCGCCAGTCCGAAAAGAAGTCCACTCAAGAGGGAAGCGGCGATGGCGAAGAGCAGCACATGCCAGTCGAGGTGGATCTCTTCAGCGCGCGGCAAACTGCCCGGCCAAAACACCACAAACGGCCGCATCCCGATGGCTGCGATCAAAAGGCCGAGCGCGCCACCGGAAAGCGCCAGCACCGCGCTCTCGGTCAGGCATTGGCGCACCAGCCGGCTCCGGCCCGCCCCGAGCGCCACGCGCATGGCCAGCTCACGCTCGCGTGAAACCGCGCGCGCCAGCAACAAACTCGCCACGTTGGCACACGCAATCAGCAACACCAGGCTGACCGCGCCCAGGAGCAACCAGAGCGTGGACCGGACATCTCCGACCTGCGGACGAAGCGGCTGAGCTATGAAGCTGCGGCCTGCATTGGATTTCGGGTACTGCTTAGCCAGATGGCGGCCGATCAGCGCCAGCTCCGTCTGTGCCTGGACCAGCGTCATGCCGGGTTGGAGGCGCGCAAGAACACTGATGCCGGGATGCCTGTCGCGATTCTGCATACTCGGTGAAGTGTCTTGACCGAGCGGTGTAAACACATCCACCTCGTCTCCGTTCAAACGGAAACCCGCGGGCGCGATGCCGACAACGGTGTAGGGCTTTCCGTCAAAAACAAGCGGCGAACCGACCGCTCCGGGGCTTCCGGCGAGGCGGCGCTGCCACAAACCGTGGCTCACGATGATCACGGGCGCTGCGCCGGGCCGGTCTTCTTCGGGCAGGAAGGCGCGCCCTCTTGAGAGATGAATACCCAGGACGGAGAACATTTCAGCCGAGATCTGAAAGCCGTCAACATACTCGGCTTCCCCGGACTCGCTTACGATGCCTCCCCTGTAGCGCAACGCCGCCATGGCCAGGGAGCGGCTCTCACCTCTGCAATCAAGAAAGTTAGGATAGGCAAATGCCCACAGATTGCCCCAAATTGGACTGCTGACCTTTTCCGTCTGTTCATTTAGGATAACCAGACTGTCGGGTTCCAGGTAAGGCAGCGGTTTCAGCAGCACACCATTGACGACGGTGAACATGACGGTCGTCGCTCCGATGCCAAGGGCAAGTGTCAACAGGGCGACAGCCGCAAATCCCGGCTTCTGCCGCAGGGTGCGGAGCGCATAGCGGACGTCCTGCAACAGGTCTTCCAACCAGCGCGTGCCGCGGACATCCCGGCAGCTCTCCTTGACCTGTTCCGAACCGCCGATAGCGAGGAGGGCCAGTCGCCGTGCTTCCCCGGGATCGTGGCCTTGTGAGATCAGATCGCTCGTATGCTGGTCGAGATGGAAGCGAAGCTCCTTGTCGAGCAGCTCTTCCAGTTGCTTTCGCCGCCACAGACGCTGCCACCAGGTCATCGCGTACCTCCGTCTGCCATGCCGAGGATGAGGCCGACTGCCTGGGTCAAGCGCTCCCAGCTGGCGGCTTCTACTTCAAGCTGTTTTCGCCCTTCCGGGGTCAGACGATAGAATTTTGCTTCACGCCCCGTTTCGGTCTGTTTCCAGTCCGCAGCGAGCAGTCCGCGGTTCTCGAGCCGGTGCAACGCCGGGTAGAGTGACCCTTGGGGAACCTGAACGACATCGCGCGAGACCTGTTGCAGCCGTTGCGCGATCGCGTACCCGTGTACCGGGCCGAGCGCGACGACCTTTAGAATCAGTAAGTCCAGGGTGCCTTGAGGCAGGTCGGATTTCTCTGGCATATTTATACCTCGATCTTCTACACGTATAACACACGACGTGTAGGAGTGCAAGGTATTCGTAATCGAGCAGGCCGCTCATCGGCTGCGGAATTCCGTGTACGCTGTTCCGACCTCGAGGAACATCACTTCTCAGATGGAATGGCAGAGAACGGCCACAGAGGACCCCCCGCTACTTAGTAGACGGGGGCGCGGCCACCGTCATGCCATGACGCCTGAAGATATCCGTCATCTTCGCGCGGTCGGGCGGGCCGCTGCCGGCGGCACCGATCACCTCGGCAGCTTCGCGGAAGTACGCGGGGCCCATTATTGCAGGGGTGATGACGGCGAGCTGTTTCACATTCTCGCTGCCAAGGTTATCGAAGCGGTGCACCGCGCCTCGAGGGATACACAGCGCCTGCCCGGGACCAACCTCGATGGGCGTGCCGTCAACCGTCCAAGTGAGGACGCCCTCGACGCCGTAGAGGATCTCCTCGTAGGCGTCGTTCTTGTGGGCCGGCGCCGCCAGCTTCTGCCCGGCGGGGACGAGAACCTCGAACACTGATACGCCGCCGTTGGAATCATCGCCCGTGAGTAGGAACCGGATCCCTAACGGACCAATCTTGATGGTTTCTTCCGAAGGATTGACTCTGGTCGTGCGGTGTTGCATAACCGCCCCCCTTTGAGTAAAGGTAATCTACTCACACAGGGTACATATAATTTACTTTTCAGCAAGTTCCAATAGCCCTCCGACGGATTGCCATCCAGAAGAATGAGGTCGGCGATTTTGCCCTGCTCCGGCGTTCCGAGTTGGTCGCTCATCTGGGTGTAGGACGCCGTATTGGGCCCCATCATTTTGATGATGTCCTGCATTGAGAACATCGGATTGAGGGTCTTTAGCTCATGCTCCAGCCCGGCCTTCGGGTCATAGGTAGTATCGGTGCAGCAGCCCAGAATTGCGCCCGCATCCCAGGCGGACTTCTAGGGGTAGCGCGTTAACCAGGCAAATGACTGTTCATCAGCCCAATTTCCCACAAGCCGGACTGGCCGACATGCAGTTTGCGCGCGCCCGCGATCCCGCCGAGTGCTGCCGATTCAGTTACCCCCTGGCGCGCAGGGCGATTATAATGACAGCAACTTCAGGTGCTTCAGTTCGTGATGTGCGAATTGCCAATGGAGGACTTCTCCATGATCGGCAGGACCATTTCACACTACCGGATCACTGAAAAGCTGGGCCAGGGAGGAATGGGCGTCGTCTACCGTGCCGAGGACACGACCCTGGGCCGTCAGGTTGCCATTAAGGTTCTGCCCGACATCTTCGCCGGAGATCCGGAAAGACTTTCCCGATTCGAGCGGGAGGCGAAGCTGCTGGCATCGCTGAATCATCCCAATATCGCCGCCATTCATGGCCTGGACGAAGTTGGAGAAAAGCGGTTCTTGGTGCTCGAGCTGGTGGAAGGTGAGGCGCTGGCTGAGCGCATCGCCAAAGGCCCGTTGCCGGTGGACGAAGCCTTGGAGGTTTGCCGCCAAATCGCCGAGGGCCTTGAAGCCGCCCACGAAAGAGGCATCGTCCACCGCGACCTCAAACCTGCCAACGTGAAGGTCACCCCGGAAGGCAAGGTCAAGATCTTGGACTTCGGGTTGGCAAAGGCATTCCACGCGGAAACGGCGGCGGACGACATCGCGCAATCCCCGACCATCAGCGAACTGGCGACGCGAGCCGGAGCGATTCTCGGCACTGCCGCCTACATGAGTCCCGAGCAGGCTAAAGGCAAAGTGGTAGATAAGCGAACGGATATTTGGGCGTTCGGCTGCGTGCTGTACGAATGCCTGACGGGGAGGAAGGCTTTCCAAGGGGACACTGTTACCGAAACAGTGGCATCGATCCTCAAAGGCGAGCCGGACTGGAAGGCGCTTCCCTCTGTTACGCCGTGGCGGGTCAGGGACCTGTTGCACCGATGCCTTCAGAAGGACCCGGCTCTCCGGCTGCGCGACATCGGCGACGCCCGGTTCGAGATTGAAACGCCGGCGTCTTTTCTCGCCGACGCAGTGGAGGCTCCCCGGCGAGCCTCGCTTCTGTGGCTGGTTGCCGGTGCGGCGGTTGCGCTTATAGCGGGCATCCTCATCGGGCCGACGTTCATGAGCTACATTCGGCCTGCGCCCTCTCCTTCGGTGGTCTGGTCAACCATCAAGGTCGAGCCGGGTCTCCGACTGCCAGGCCAAGCCTATGATATGGAGCGTCCCGGCCGAACTGCTGTGACCATTTCCAGTGACGGCATGTTTATCGTCTACAGCGCGATCGAGGAGAATCCCGGCCCTCAGGCAAAGCCTCAGTTGTACCTGCGGAGAATGGACCAATCGGCAGCCAAGCCCATCGCCGGGACAGAAGGGGGTACCAGTCCCTTCCTGTCGCCCGACAGCCGCTGGGTGGGATTCTGGTCAGACGGCAAGTTGAAGAAGGTTCTCGTTGAAGGTGGTGTCCCGAGTGCTTTGTGCGACGCTTCAGCTCTCTATGGTGCGAATTGGGGTCGCGACAACAGCATTGTGTTTGCGGATGGAGATGTCACCGGGCTTTCAAGGGTATCGGCTGAGGGCGGGAAGCCCGAGACGTTAACCAAGCCTGACCCAAAGCGGGACGAGTGCAGCCACCGCCTGCCATCCTGGCTTCCCAATGGGAAGGCCGTGCTTTTCACCATATTGAAGTTCCCCTATGATCCGAAACCCTCACTTGCCCTGCTCCGACTCGATACCGGCGAGTGGCATGTCCTGTTTCAGGACGCGGCAGATGCCAGGTACGTTCCCACGGGGCACCTTGTTTTCCTGAGGCAGGGGACGCTCATGGCCGTGGGATTTGATCCGGCCAGGCTGGAGGTCATCGGCCAGCCGATCGCGCTCGTGGAAAACGTCATGCAGGCCTTCGGCCTATCGTATAGTTCTCATCACATTGGTGCTGGTCAGTTCGGCATCTCCGACACCGGGTCGCTCATTTATGCGCCAGGAGGCGTTCCTCCGCCCCAAAGCAACTCGCTCGTATGGGTGGATCAGAGAGGAGCAGAGCAGCCAGCCGCAGATTTGCAAGTCCCCTTCTTCGCTCCGCGTCTCTCTCCTGATGGCCAGAGAATCGCTTAGGTGACATCCGGACCAGAGTGGCAGGTCTATGTGTATGACTTGGGCAGAGGCACGAACAGTCGGCTGACCGGCGAGGGATGGACTTTCTATACGATCTGGACTCCCGACGGCAAACGGCTGCTTTTCTCATGGGGAAAATCCACGGCAGATAGCCTGTTCTGGCAACCTTACGATGGAAGCTCACCGATGGAGCGCTTGACAACAGGCGAATACGGTCAACGCCCAGGATCGTGGTATTCGAATGGGAAAACGGTCGCTTTCGTGGACTCTCACCCGGATTCGCGTTGGGACATTTCTTTGCTGGATGTCTCCTCAGGACGCGTGACGCCGTTCCTGAATTCGAAGTTCGAGGAATGGTATCCGGAATTCTCGCCCGACGGTCGCTGGATGGCCTACACATCCGATGAGTCAAATCGCCAGGAGGTTTATGTCCGGCCTTTCCCCGGTCCAGGCATGAAGCAGCAGGTATCGAGCGAAGGGGGCAGCGAGCCGCTTTGGGCAAGAGATGGCAGACAGCTTTTCTATCGACGGCCGAATCAAGTGTGGGTCGTGGATGTCCGGACAGACGGCGGCTTGGCGGCCAGCAAGCCGCGACTCCTATTTGAGAAACCCGGATACAGTTCCGGCTGGCCCATACGCACCTACGACCTGTCCCTCGACTCGCAGCGATTTCTCATGGTCAAGCGCGAACAAAATAAGCCCACGCCTGTCACCGCAATGAATCTTGTACTTAACTGGTTTGAGGAACTCAAGCGCCTCGTCCCAACGGTGAAAAAGTAAGCGCGGCTGAGTGCGCCACTTGGCAGAAAGAAACCATACCGTGGATGGATCCAGGCTTGGTGATTTGGGGATCGACCGCCGGCCGGGATCACGCAATGGACATGAGGATGGTGCGTCAGGTTTCACACATTGAGGAGGTTTTATGATTCAATATCGTATTCCCCGGGCTGGTCTATGATATCGATCCCAACCTCACCAATGTCCTGATCTCCGAGGATTGGCGGATTTGCATGATAGACTTCACGCGTGCCTTCCGCCTCAACAGGGAGATCAGGGATAAAAAGAACCTGACGCAATCGATGTGAGCGGCATCTCCTGGAACGATTGCGCACATTGGACCGCAACGAACTTGCGCGGAATACAAAATACCTCAGAACAGAATATCTCAGCAAAGGAGAGATCGACGGGGTGATGGCGCGGCGCGACAAAATTGTCGCGCTCTATGACGATCTCATCGCCAAAAAGGGCGAGAAGGCAGTGCTGTACGACGATCCCGTCGCCAAATGAGGGAAGAAGGAGGTTCACTCTGACTCCCGGCGATCCGTCCAGCCGATCCTTGCGCGAGTCAGAATTCCATCCGCGATGGCGGCGAATTTGAACCATGAAATACCTGGCGCGGCATAGCCGCAGCCAATTCGTCACCACCAAATACTCAGTGCGGTATTGTGCTTATCGCGGGAGTGAAGCCTCTGATACTCTCGCACTGATCCGGGAAGTTGCGCGGCCATCGCTTTCGGCCATATGCCTGATTAGTCGCGATACTGGAAACTTGATTTGCCCTTGGAGCCGCTGATCCAAGCCGCTCGTCACTTTGACGGTATGCGCGTTATAGGTCCAAGTGACCGGTCTTCAGTCAATTTCACAAGCCCATTTATAGCCAGCGCAACGGCTTACGGGGGCCCACAATCCTCGTGAGTGTTACTGATTGAGCTTTCTCGATCCCTGTCTTCCAAATTATAATAGCGACCATTCCGGTTGACGTCATTGCAATGGGCGTATCGCCTTTGCAGAGGCGCGCATGCCTGAGATCGGCAAGACCGTCTCGCACTACCGAATCACTGCAAAGCTGGGCCAGGGCGGCATGGGCGAGGTGTTTCTGGCCGAGGACTTGTCGCTTCATCGCAAGGTCGCCCTGAAATTTCTTCCTCTTGAAATGCAACGGGACCTCACCGCCCACAAGCGCTTCATCCGCGAAGCCCGCTCCGCCGCGGCGCTCGACCATCCCTACATCTGCCACATCAATGAAGTGGCCGAATCCGACGGCCAGGACATCATCGTTATGGAGTATGTCGAAGGCCGCTCACTCAAAGACCGGCTCGAGCAGGGGCCCTTGCCGCCGGAGGAGGCGCTGCCGATCGCAATCGAGGCGGCCGAAGCACTGGAGGAGGCGCACGGAAAGGGCATCATCCACCGCGACATCAAGCCCGCGAACATCATGCTGACGCGGACGGGTCACGCCAAGGTGATGGACTTCGGGCTGGCCAAGCAGCTGGTTCCTACGGAGGGGATGGAGAGTGCGGCGGAGACCCTCACGGCTCTGACCTCGGACGGGAGCACGGTCGGAACGCTGGCTTACATGTCGCCGGAGCAATTGCGCGCCCGGGACGCCGATGCCCGCAGCGACATCTGGGCGTTGGGCGTGACGCTGTATGAAATGGCGTCGGGCGCACGACCGTTCTATGGCGAGGGCGGGTTCGAGTTGACAGCGGCGATTTTGAGCCAGGCGCCGCGGCCGTTGCCATCCCAAGTGCCGGCAGAGCTGGGTGCGGTGATCGGGCGCTGTTTGGAGAAGGATCCCGGGAAGCGGTATCAGAAGGCGAGTGAATTGCGGGAAGCGTTGATTGCGGTGCAGGCAGGGACGGTGTCGCCGTGGGTGGGATGGCGCTACCGGCTTGCCCGCAGTCGCTGGCCGGTGATTGCGGCTGTGGTGTTGGCGCTCGTCATACTGGCGGGGATCCTGGTGGGACTGGATGTGGGCGGGCTGAGGAGCCGGATGGCGGGGAGGATGGGAATCCCAGCTCGGGCGGTCAGGCTGGCGGTGCTGCCGTTTGCGAACCTGACGGGTGATCCGGAGCAGGAACACGTGAGCGACGGGTTGACGCAGGAGATGATCGCGCAGTTGGGACGACTGCATCCGCAGAGTCTGAGCGTGATCGCGCGGACGTCGGTGATGCGCTACAAGAAGAGCGAGAAATCGATCGATCAGATCGGGCGCGAGCTTGGGGTGGACTACGTGCTGGAAGGAAGTGCCGGCCGTGAGGCCAGCCGGATCCGCATCGAGGCCGCGCTGATTCAGGTGCGGGATCAAACGCAGCTCTGGGCCGACATCTACGAGCGCGAGGCGTCGGGCATCCTGGCTTTGCAGAGCGAGGTGGCGCGGAAGGTGGCGGAGTCATTGGCACTGAAGCTGCTGCCGGCGGAACAGGCACGGCTGGCCAATGTGCGCAAGGTCAACCCCGAGGCTTACGATGCCTATCTCAAAGGCTCGATGTTGCTGAATATGCTCACCAAAGCTAGCCTTGACACGGCGGAAAGCTATTTCAAGGCGGCCCTCAAGATTGACCCCGACTATGCCGCGGCCTACGCCAAGCTCTCCTCCGTCTGGGCCAGCCGCCAACAATTTTATTTCACTCCACCCGCGGAGGCTGGGCCCAAGTCATGGGAGTTCGCGCAAAAAGCCGTCCAGTTGGACGACAACAATGCCCTCGCGCACGGTTACCTGGCCGCTAGATTCACCTATACGAAGTGGGACTGGGCAGCCGCAGAGCGAGAGTACAAGCGGTCGTTGGAGCTCGATCCCAATGAATGCCTCGGGGGATATGCTCATTTTCTGATGATCATGGGCCGAACGGAGGAGGGTTTGGCCCAGGGACGGAAAGCTGCGGACCTCGATCCGTACAATATCGCCGCCCAAGGCTTCTACGCTATCGATCTCTATTTCGCCCGGCGATATGAGGACGCCATCGTCCAAGCCCGAAAAGCCCTGGCTCTGCAAGCCGACGCGGGGGTCGCGATCGGCGCGCTCTACCTCTCCCTTCGCGAGCTGAAAAGATACGACGATGCCCATGCCATGGATAAGCAGTTTTTGGCCGCGGATTTCCCAGAGCTATGGAGTGTCGTTGAAAAGGCTTACCCGGAATCAGGATATAGCGCAGCCTGGGGCCAGGCGGCCGATGTGGATGCGAAATACTATGGCAAGGGCAGGACGGCCATGGACATTGTGGACGACTATCTCTTAGGCGGAGACAAGCAAAGTGCTATCCGCTGGCTGGGAAAAGCCTATGATGAGCACGACCCCAATCTGCCCTACGTCGCCTGTTCCCCCCAGTGGGATGCCTTGCGATCCGAACCAGGCTTCCGGGACATCCTGCGCCGCATGAACCTCCTGCACTGAGCATCCAAGGCCGGCGCACCCCCGCTTCACTTTTCGCCTTACCCGATTTGAGCCGGAGGATGGAAGACAAGCCGCGTTGTCGGTTGCGGGCCGTAGTGCAACCCGTCGCGCCTTGTCTCGTGTGTGCTGTCAGATTCTTGTTTAGATGGTTAGGACTGCATCGCCCTGAAGGCCACGATCTGGGAAGCTGCGCGCCCTCGCTCTCAGTCACCTGGATGTGATAACCAGGGAGTTGGATGACAACCATGCTGTCGCGCGTCTGATTGCATCTGGACCGAATCAGCATCAAACCTGGGCGGACTGGTGTGAGTGGACGATGGCCAGCGTCCTGCTGCGCGGCAATGCTCTTTCGGACATTGTCACGGACAGCGCCGGCGCAGTCGTGGGCCTGCGGCCGGTTCCCTGGGAGTGGGTCGAGGTCCAGCTCCTGCCGAACGGCCGGTTGGTGTACGACGTATCGGAAATAACCAGCATCTACGGCGGGACCGGAGGAACGCGGCGATTGCTCCAGGATGAAGTGTTCCATTTACGGGACCGCACGGACGATGGACTGATCGGGCGCAGCCGGCTGCAACGCGCGGCGGCCGTGGTCCAGGCGGGACTCAGCATCCAGACCTTTGCCAATTCCCTCTATGAGAATGGCGCGAATCCAAGCGGAGTGCTGGAAATCGCCGGCAAGCTGTCGGATCAGTCCTTTCAGTATCTCGTGCAGCGATTCCGCGAAGTCTACTCGGGACCGCAACACGCGGCGAAAGTCATGGTTTTGGACCAAGGGCTTACATGGAAACAAGTGTCCGTCAGTCCCGAGGATGCCGAATTCCTAGCGTCCAGGCAATTCACCGTTGAGGAGCTGGCAAGGCTGTTCAACGTCCCGCCACCGATCATCGGGGATTTGCAGTACGGGACTTTCAGCAACGTCGAAACGCTCCTGCGATGGTTCGCGCAAAACACACTGTCTCCGTGGATTCGCAAAATGGAGGCCGAATTCAGCCGGAGCGTTTTCGGCGCATCCAGAACACATCGGTTGGAAATCGACCTGTCGGGACTCATGCGCGGCGATCCGGCACAGCGGTGGGCAGCGTGGGAAATCGCCGTGAAAAATAATATTCTCACCGCAGACGAAGTGAGGCAGGAGGAGGGCTGGAATCCAAAGTCAGCGCGGCTTGATCAGGTTTAATGGACGCCACTGCGCACCCATGGATGCCTGTTTTCCCCGCAAAATTAAGTGAAATCAGGAGCAAGCGGCGATATGATTTGTACGCGATCACTGCGGGCGGGGTCCGACCCAATATCAGGATCCTCGGACAGATCTTTGAACCTTTGCGGCCAAAACTCTATCCTTAAACCTGTCGGTTTGATCTGGAGAAACACGGAATATCATGTCTGTGAAGTTCTTTATTCAGCACATTGTAGTGCCGTCTTTGTTTGGGTTTGGAACTATAGGATTACTGGCACTAAGGGCCCGCGCAAAAATAAGTACGCAATTCTGGTCGTTCATCGATCATATCAGCTCCTTTGAATTCGATCTCCAAGCTGACATTGCGATCGCCGTATAACCAAGAATGGCAAGGCCTCTCTCGGCCAATTGCTTTT
>JAIQGI010000079.1 GCA_020072565.1 Terriglobia bacterium | reverse complement strand
AACTCACAGTCCACACCGCGAGTGACGCAAAATTACATTCTGCAATCTGACATGTTCGACTGACTGGCGGATCGCTGCATAAGGCAGCTCCAGGGCGACAATATGCCTTCAAACCGCAATTCTCGGACGGACTCCTAGGGTCGCACTCTATTTCCTTAATTAAGCGCCATTCGGAACACAATACTTATCTCTGCGCGATCAACGGATTGCAGAAAGCCGCGATCCTGCCGTTCAAACTGGACTGTATCAACCGCTACTCCTTGAATAAGGTCGATCGCTCAAGAAAAGGCCGACACTTGAGTGGGCAGGTGACATCATCTGCCTTTGACACTAAAATAATGGGCCTCCGTAGACCTGGGGCCATTTTTCGAGGCCTTTTTCAGAACCTCAGGTTCCTGCATTCCTGCTGGGAGCTTCTCTCATGCGCCAGGGGCCATATTTCTCGATCCAAATCGCATTAATCCAGCCGACAAACTGCTGTTGCAGTGCAGTGAAGTATTCGATTTGTACTTTTTTCCCTTGAAGTTCCGAACATGGCTGAAAGTTGTTTTTGCCTGCGCTATCTACCGCCCAATACTGCACCTGGTAGTGGTTACGCGCGCGCAACTTGATTCCATTGCCTTCGACATCGAGCACCACATCCATGATCGCGGGATCACTGCATTTCACCGACCGGACCACGCCGGAGATTTTGAACTTCGGGCCTGTTTTTATTGGTGGCAACGCGCTTGCGGCCACTGCGGGCACCTCCTCCTTGGGGCGTGGGGGAGGCGCCACCGTCTTACTGAGCCGCCTTTTCTGTTCCTCGGCCCATTGTTGCATTTCGAGGAGGAGCTTCTGGCGCGATCGTACCGAGGCGAGAAATGAATTGACGAGCGATTTGTCGTTCTCGGCACGGGCAATTGCCACCAGGTGTTGGCCCAGGCTGTTCGCCTCATCCAGCTTTTCCATTGCCAGGAGGATGTTGCCGATGAGAATCTGGTGAGTGATCACCGCCGGTTCGATCGCGGCGAGGCGTCTTGCCAGTTCGAGCGCCTCCGGGCGTTTCTCCTCCCGGAGCACCAGGATCCGCGAGAGCATGTCGAGGCCGGGCACGTATTGCGGGTCGATCTGTATCGCCTTGCGCGGATAGCCTTCCGCTCGCCCCAATCCTTCGGCGTTTCCCTGCTCGTACGCAAACTGTGCGGCGTAATAATGTGCCATACAACTCGTGGAGCCGAGATCGGCCGCGGCCGAGAAATATTTGGCGGCCTGCGCCCGATCCTTCCCGCGTAAACTCACCATGCCCATGGCCTCGTGAGCGGTCACGTTGCGCGGATCCAATTGAAGTGCCTGCTCGATCGCGGCCTTCGCTTCATCGTTCTGTCCCATGTGCGCCATCAGGTCCCCTTTTGCCGCAAGATATTCCGCATGCTCAAGGGTTCGGGTGGAGTATTGGGCTTCCTGGGCCTTGAGGCCGGTAGCCACCCGGTAGTAGTAGAAGCCCATGGACGTACATATTGGTCAAGCTTCTGCTGCAGGACTTTAAGATCGCCAAAGGCGCGTTCCGCGGCCTGGGATTCCGGCACATTCGAGAGAATCTGGTCAAGATACTGGATCAGTTGTCCGGTATGAGCTCGTTTGTCCCCGAGCATCAGGTAATGGGTGAGAGCCCAGGATTGCGCATAAAATAATCCGCTCTTATTCTCCTGGCGATAGTAAGGCGAGTCGTGATCCGCCGCCATCATGACATCCAGCGGCATCAACTGCCCTTTTTGCAGAGTCTCGATCTGCTGCGGACTCGGCCGGCCGATCCCCGATTCCGAATCAGAGAGGGTCGCCTGGCCGAAAAAATCCGCAAATCCCTCGGAGAGCCAGACCGGCAGCGTGCGGAAATTCAGTCTCATGACCATGTGAACATATTCATGATAGATGACGTGATAGCCCTGCTCCGACGGCAGGTCGAGGCGCAGCAGGACGAAGTTCTTTTCTTGCCCCGCCTGAAATATACCTGCCGGCTGCGTCATGCCTTTTTTCAGGAACTCACGCGGCAGAAGCGCCTTGAAACTGGCCTCATCGCGCGCCGCGAAGACTCGCAGCGTCATTCCGGGATCGATCCGCAACTTGGGCAGAGACACATGGATGACATTGCGAAATTGCTCCAATCGATCCGCCGCCCGGCGGGCTTGTTTGGCGGGTGCGTTGCTCATCACGATAAAGTTTGGAGAACGGATCTCGACCCAAACTTCCGCGCCGGCGCCATGAGCCGCACGACCCGTCATGATGCACAATCCCAGGATCGCCCATAAGAGATTCCTATGTTTCATAGGTCCTCGCATCCACGATTCCATCGGAAGTACTTTAATATCATCATAAGCTCGGGTGTCGCCCCAGGCGACGTGCAACACCCATCTCAGCCTTCAATCTTGAAGACGGGATTTCCACCGAGGTAGGGACAATGAAATGAATGTGAATGATCCTGCTTGTGTTCCCTCCAAGATATGGCTCAACCTTGATTGGGCAAGATAGACCCAGTATATATCAATTAATTGAGATTATCGATTCGATTAAAGGCATCGTTTTGACACCGGAATACTCCAGCAACCTCTGCGATATTTATTGCCGGTCAACCGAGTGGTAGGAAGAATGAGCTGTCATTTCGGGTCTGGACTCGCTGCCTCCAGCTTCCGAATAAGAGGCAATCTGTCAACTTGCGCCGTCTCTTCGGAGCTGAAAATGCGGCCATGATTGAAAACCACGCTGCCGGATAGAGGGTCTCGGCACTCCAGTAACAAACAGACAGCGAGGATTTCAAGGCCAGGTTTGTAGCGGGAACAGGAGAACACGTTGAAGCAGGTAAGGGAGCCAACGAAAAATGGCAACATGGGCCCAGATCTATCGTGCAGAGGTGCCACCCGGCGCCCGCATTAGCTGCGTGAATTTGCATCTTTACGGAGATTTGGCGACACACACCCGCGCGCGGGAAAACCACATTCCAAGACAACCCCAAAACGCTTTCTGCCCGATCTTTTCTGTATTGGACTGATTTCATTTCCTGGAAGGGAGGCCAATATGGCAAGGAAGAAGACCGCTCCTGCGGTTGTGGGCGAAGGTCCGCGCGTCGGGCGGCGTGCTCTCTCCACTCATAAGCGGCGGAGTTCCTGGTTCCAGGCGCGAGCGGCCTGGCCCATCCGCGAGGCTTCGGTCGAAGAGTTGGTGCGCGAGCGCAAACGCATGCCGCGTCCCGTTCCCCCTGCGGCGCCGACACCTCAGGCGCAGTGGCAGTGCGTGGGGCCCACCAACATCGGCGGCCGCGTTACGTCCATCATCGCCCACCCGGCCGATCCGAACCGGATTTGGGTAGGCGCCGCCGGCGGCGGTGTCTAGAAGAGTGAAGATGCCGGAAAAACCTGGACGTGCCTTTGGCACAGCCAGGACGTGTTGAATGTCGGTTCGCTGGCGATGGATCCTACCGACCCGAACATCCTCTATTGCGGCACCGGCGAGGAGAATCTCTCCGCGGATTCCTATCCTGGAGTCGGCATTTGCAGAAGCGCCGATGCCGGAAAGACCTGGCAGTTGCACGCGCCGGTGTCCAAGACGGGCATTCCCTGTCGCATCGGTGTCATAACCATCGACCCATTCGACCGCAGCCACATCCTCATCGGTGGCGTTGCCCACAGTGAAACTGATCCCGCAGGAAGACGAACTGAATCTCCTTCGGTCGCGTTCTCCTCCGTACCCCCACATTTTTGTGTCGATACGATTAGAATTGTCTTATACTGCCTCAAATTCAGTTAGCTTGGAGTATAGCTTGTTCTGGGACTGACACATCGGCTTGGACTTGCAAAGGTGCGGCCCTCAGGGGTCTGTCGCTGTTCTGTCCGCTCATCCAGTTCTCGGCTGCCGTGCTTAGATTGGAGGCACAGAAGCAGCACGCGCCCGCGTGTCCGGTCGTTCTGCATCGACACAACGAGTTGCGTATCCCACGGAGGTAGTCTGGTATGAGAGAAATTCCGTTCAGAACAGTTTTTCTGCTGATCTTCCTTGCCTTTGCCTGCCTGCCGAATTTGGCGCAGGTCACTTCGACATCCTCCCTCTCCGGGTTGGTCATCGACCCAACCGGTGCGGTTGTCCCAGGTGCCGACATTACCGTCAAGAACGAAGGGACCGGCGCCGAGTTCAAGACCGTGAGCGCGGAAAACGGCACGTTTTCCGTGCCCGCACTCAATGCCGGCACCTACTCGGTCACCGTAAACCGATCGGGATTCAAACAGGCGGTAGTCAAGACCGTGAATTTGAATGTCGGAACTCCGGCCTCGGTCAAGATTACCCTGGAGCTCGGCTCACAGAACGAAACCGTCGTCGTGCTGGGCGCCGGCGAGGTGCTGCAGACCCAGTCGGCCAATGTCAGCACCACGATTATCGGCCGCCAGATCCTCGAGCTGCCCTTTACCTCACGCAACGCGACTGATCTGCTTCTCAACCTGCCGGGGACCACCACTCCGGGCCGCCCGCGCACCTCCACGTTCAACGGGCTGCCGCAGGCCGCGATCAATATGACCCTGGACGGGCTCAACATCCAGGACAACGCTGCGAAGAATGGCGACGGATTCTACACAAATCTCTACCCCCGGGTCGATGCAGTTGAGGAGGTAACGCTGTCGACTGCGACGCCGGGTGCAGAAAGTGCCGGCGAAGGCGCCGTACAGATCAAGATGGTTACTCGCCAAGGATCCAACGATTACCATGGCAGCCTTTACGAGTATCACCGGAATCCGGTGCTCAACGCCAACTACTGGTTCAACAATCGTGACATGCGTCCCGGGCTGAATGACGATCCCAGGACCTTCAAGGCCCCGCGCGACCGGGTGTTGCTGAACATGTACGGCTTTCGTGTCGGCGGACCCATATGGCTTCCAAAGAAGATCTTCGGCCCGCTCAGCTTCGACGGCCACGACAAAGCCTTTTTCTTCGCCAACTACGAGGAATTCCGTCTTCCCAACCAGGTTTCGCAGACGCGCAACATCCTGCATCCGCTGACCCAGCAAGGGATCTTTCAATATCTGGTGTCCAGCGGCGGTTCCAAGTCGATCCGGCAGGTTGACCTGATGGCGCTGGCGGCCAATGCGGGGCGGCCCTCGACCATCGACCCGACCCTTGCGAAACTGCTGGCCGACATCCGCAGCGCGACCGCAACCACCGGCAGCGTGGAGGTGGTGACGGATCCGAACAAGATCGCGGATCCGAATATCCAGCGCTATACCTATACTCCAAGCGGAGCGGAAGTCCGGCAGTTCCCTACGCTGCGCCTGGACTTCAACCTGTCGAACAAACATCACATTGAGGACATTTATATTCCCCAGAAGCACCACACCTTTGTGGACTTCCTCAACAACGGCGCCCCGGCTTTCCCGGGCTTCCCGAGTCACGGCAGCCAGATCTCAACGCGATTCTCGAATACGATTGCGCTGCGCTCGACTCTGAAGCCGACCCTGGTCAACGAAGCCAGGTTCGGATTTTCCGGCGGCACCGTCGTGTTCAATGGTGACAGTTCTCCGGCGATCTACACCGGGCCGGTCGCCAATCAGGGAGGATTCAATCTCTCCATCAGCGGCGCGGATGGGATCACCAATGCAACGGTCAGTCCCAACCCGAGCCGCCGCAACACGCCGATCCAGCAGTTCAACGATACGTTAAGCTGGACGCGCGGAACGCACACCTTCAACGTGGGCGGGAGCCTCTCCAACATAACGAATTTCAGCTCAAACAGCACCATGGCCCCGACCATCACCTTCGGCGTGGATACCACGGACCCGGCATCCAGTCTTTTCACGACAGCAAACTTCCCCGGCGCTGCTTCCGCAGACACCTCAAAGGCTCAAGGGATCTATGCGGTGCTCGTCGGAAGCATTACCCAGATCGGAGCCAACGCCTTACTCGACGAACAGACCAACAAGTATGTCTATCTGGGCAACAACACCCAACGCTGCCAGATGCGGGAGTGGGGTTTCTTCGCCCAGGATTCCTGGCGGACGACCTCGCACCTGACGCTCAGCTACGGTCTGCGCTGGGAAATACAGAATCCAGTGACCTCGCAGAACGACAGCCTGTCGACCGCCACGCTGGCGGACATCTACGGCATCTCGGGACCGGGGAACATTTTCAAGCCCGGCACGCTTGCCGGCCGCGACACCCAATTCATCCAGTTCAGGCAGGGGGATCAACCCTACGGTACGCTCTGGCGCAATTTCGCTCCAAGCATGGGAGTCGCCTGGAGTCCGAAATCGGACGCTAAAATCGTCAAGTGGATCTTCGGCAGCTCGGGACAGAGCGTGTTCCGCGCCGGCTACTCGATGTCTTTCAATCGCGACGGGATCACCACGTTGTTCGGCACCGTCTCCGGAAATCCCGGTCCGAGCATCACCGCATCCCGCAACATGACTCTCGGCAACCTGGTCACGAATGTCGGCAGCGACAAGCTGCCCGTCCTCCTGAGCCAGCGCGACCGGCTCAACGCTCCCAGCTTCGTCAGCGCCCCAACCTACCCATTTACCGGAGCCCTGACCAACGGTGTCTCGGTCTATGATCCGAACTACAGGATGCCGTATGTCATGTCCTGGAATGTCGGTTTCCAGCGCGAGCTCACCCGCGATATGGTCGTCGAAGTCCGTTATGTCGCAACCCGCGGCCTTGCCATGCGCTCATCGACCAATGTCAATGAAGTAAACATCATTGAGAACGGTTTTCTGAATGAATTCAAGCTGGCCATGGCCAACCTGCAGGCGAACATCGCGGGGGGTAAGGGGAACACGTTTGCTTACACCGGCGTGACCGGCACGTCGCCGCTGCCGGCCATACTCGGATATTTCAGCGGGCTCACCGGCGCCGATGTCAACAATCCGGCGAAGTACACCTCCAGCCTTTTCACCAACAGTACGTTTGTGAACCCGTTGGCTGCAGCTAACCCGGCGCCTTATACGTTTGCCAACAATCTTTACAACAACTCCACGCGCGCAGCCAACGCGCTCACGGCCGGACTGGCCCGGAACTTCTTCCTGACCAATCCTGGCCTGCAGGGCGGCGCATCGTACGTGGGCAACGGCGGCCATTCTTACTATGATGCCGGGGTCGTGGAACTGCGTCGCCGGTTGTCCCACGGATTGCTGGTGCAGAGCAGCTATACCTTGGCCCGGGGCTACCAGCTCAACTCACCTTCGTTGCGGGCGCAGTGGTACAAGACTCCGAATTCGCTCGTCCTCACCCACGCCTTCAAGACCGACTGGATCTGGGACTTCCCCGTTGGCCACGGCCGAAGGTTCTTGAACACCAGCGGTTTTGTCAACACCCTGCTTGGCAATTGGTCGTACCAAGGCACCGCCCGGCTTCAGACCGGCGCTCCCTTCAGCGTCAGTATCTCGAACACCACTAGCGTCAAGCTCGTGGGCATAACTCGACGCGAGCTCCAGCAGGCGGTCAAGATGCGCTTCGACGCTCCGGGTGGAATTGCCTACTACCTGCCCCAGGACCTCGTCGACAACACAATTCTGGCGTTCAACACGAGCGCAACCAGCTCCACCGGTTACAGCACTCGGGGCGTTCCCCAGGGCCGTTACCTCGCTCCCGCCGGGAGCGCGAACTGTGTCGAAGTCTCCGCGGGGCAGTGCGGCTTCCCAAATCTTGTTCTCTACGGTCCGGGATTCGTCCGATTTGATATGAGCCTGATCAAGAAAATCAGGTTTAACGAGAGAGCCGGCTTCGAATTTCGTGCCGAGTTCCTGAATGCTTTCAACAATATCAACTTCATGGTCGGAAGCCCGAACAACGCCTCAACGGGCATCGGTGTTGGCGGCGACACGTTCGGACGAGTGACGAACGCATACCGGGACATTTCGACCACTAATGATCCTGGCGGACGGCTGATCCAGTTCGTCGTGCGCATCAACTTCTAGACATGTCCCTTCAGCTTTGAGTCTTTGTGCCTTTGTGGCTGCAATTCCCAGCCACACGGGCACAGAGACTCGAAGCACCTTCAAGCAGCGCGCCAGCTGGGCCGTAGGGGTGCTGAGATAAAAGCCATCGTCGAGAAGAAGATCTCTGTGAACATCCGGGTCATTGCATCCGGCGCGCTAACGGGCGAATTTGAAGATGCGCTTCCTGCGTTCCAACCAGTCGTCCGTCGGGTAGATCCGTGAAGCGACATCCACCATGCGCGGCATGAGTTCGAAGATGTCGACCTGGGTCCACTTTGTCCCTGCACGAGTGCGGAATCCGCGGTTGTTCACGCACTCGGCCACCTCCGAGAAAGATTTGTCGGCCACGATCATCTCGAGCATCAGAACGAGTGCTTCTCTCTCTTCCGCGTTCTCGACCAGGTGCAGGCAATCACCAGCCACTTTCATTCCATACGGGACCTCTTCAATCCACGGACCTTCCGTGCCTGCCGTTCCGGCATCGCGTTCCCATTCTGCGGCAATCAGATTCCAGCCCTCCCGGGTCTTGGCATCCCAGTATTCCGTACTCGGCGGAGCATGAAACACATCTCGCATGCGGTCTTTTTTCATGATTCCCCCTGGCTTGGGCATAGGCCGCCGGCTGCCCTTGCCGGCGCCGGACGGCGCTCTGCTCCAGTGAAGGCAACCGCCATGCCAGAGTCTGTTGGTCTTGTTCGGCGAGAATAATCCTGGGCACCTTGAAAGCTCTGGCCTTAACATATTCTACAATAATCACTTAGCCAGAGCCCTCGATCATCACTGAACATGCAGCCTCGTCGAAGCCCTGCGATCAACCGTCCGCCCATGGGACGGCATCTGCCCGATAACGAACACTGGGCAAAAGAACCTGGATTCCGCCAATTGCAAAAGATTTCGAGGCTGTGGCGCCTGTCCCCGAAATCTATTTTGCTTATCTGAATGCAGATTAGAGAGACGAGCTCGCAGTAATCTCCCCTGCAGGCAGCGGTGTGGGCGATTGGTTATCCTGCAAAAGCGTTTTGGGGTAGAATCCCCACTGTGATGGCTTTGAACGCCGGGGAGCGGCGGCAGACCGCCCAAGGTAGATATAGCTGCCCATATCGGAAACTGAGTTCCCCGGGATTAACGGTCGCACGCCCGGTTTCGCATGGACCATGGGGCAAGAAGGGCAGCTCATTTCGCCCAGGCACCAGACAAGGAGGCATCAAGCATGCTCAGCAAGAAGAGTTTGATCTTAGCGGCAATCGTGATCTCGTTGCCTATGACAGGAGTGGCCTCGGGACAAGCGACGAAGTCGGATAAAGCAGCGGCCAAAGTCGCAAACCCCGTCGTCTCCTTGGATACCTCGATGGGAACAATCAAAGTCGAGCTTTTTGCAGACAAGGCCCCCATCACCGCGAAAAACTTCATCGCCTACGTCAGTGCAGGCTTCTACAACAACACCATCATTCATCGCGTCGACGCCAACGTGATACAGGGTGGAGGTTATAACGCGGATCTGAGTCCCAGACCAACCTTGCCGCCGATCAAGAACGAGTCGAAGAACGGGCTCAAGAATCTGAAGGGGACACTCTCGATGGCGCGATACGATGATCCGAACAGCGCGACTTCGCAGTTCTTCATCAACCTGAGCAACAATTCCCACCTGGATCCGACTGCCACCGATGCCGGCTATGCCGTATTCGGCAAGGTAATCGAGGGCATGGATGTCGTGGAGAAAATCGCTGCCGTGAAAACCGCGCCCAAGGGCGTGTTCGCGACTTTTCCGGTCCAGACGATCCTTATCAAGTCCGCCAAGGTCATTCAGTAACAATTCGCGGGACAGGCTACTCACCTCCCGAATTCCGAGGCCGGTTGTTCGCTCTTGTTTGACCTGTAGTTCTGTAAGCCAGATGAATGCTAGAAGTTGAAACGGACGACAAGCTGTATCTGGCGTCCCCCCGGGTCCTGAGTCTGGACCAAATCAGTATATGCCGACGTTACCATGCCGCAACTGAGGCTTCCGCCCACGCATGTAGCGCCATAGAAGTTAGCGCGGTTGAAGGCGTTCAGGAATTCCCCGCGCAGCTCGAGGTTCTTGGACTCGGAAAATCTGAGTCTCTTCACAACGCCCAGGTCGAAGCGCATGAACCTGGGGCCTCTGACAAAGATGTTCTGCGGAGCGCAGTCGCCTTCGACAACCTGGATACAACCTCCTGAATTCGCAGGCGCAAAATAGCGCCCAGTGAGAACCCCGCTGTTATAACCCGTCGTGCTGGTGGCGCTCGTGCTGAAAGCCATGTAAGTGTTATTGATGATGTCCTGAGGCACATAATAGACGCGTTTGTTTACGTCATCGAAACGCAGCCCGACGGCGTCTTGAAGCTCGCGCATGGTCATCCCAACGAGCCGGTAATTGCCGAAATCGAGCAGGTTGCCGCTCTGCCAACGGCCGGCGCCGTGGAATTCCCAGCCGCCTATCAAGCTCTCGATCAGCCCGTAAGCCTCCGGGGCAAGTGCTTTTCCTCTGCCGACAGGCATTTCATAGATCCAGTTGACCTTGAAGGCATGCGGCAGCATCGTGCCGAGAGTCTTAACCCACGGCGTACGGAACGAGTACCGATCGCCTGAAAAGCTCTTGGAAAAGGTATAGTTGGCTTGCACCAGCAGATCCCTGGCCATGCGGCGACGCAATTCCACCATCAAACCGTCATAGCGGTCGAAGCCTCCGTTGGTTTCGATCCAGGCGCCGCCGGATGCGACAGCCGGATTCACCACGAAGAGATTGGCAGGCAAGCCAGCGTTCAAGGCATATGTACGACTCATCGAATTGTTCGAGAGGTTTTGCTGATAAGCATACGGATTCGGATTGGTCCTTGCGAGCGTGTTGATGAAGGTGCTGCTGCTGAAGCTGAAGGAAGTGTACTTTGTCGCATCATCGGCCTGTGATTTGGGGATACCGCTCAGGTAGGCAAGCGTAATCGGCAGCGGATTGGTGTTCGTCCCGGGCCCGTAGTACCTGAAATTAGCTCCGCGTCCCGCCGCCATGTTGGCCTGGAAATTTGCCATCGCGTTCTTGAACTCATCGAGGAAGCCGTTCTCGATGATGTTCACCTCATTGAGGTTGATCGCAGTCCAGGGTTGGAGGTTACGTGTTGCCACGTAACGCAGTTCGACCGCCGTATTCCTGGTCAGTTCCCGTTGAATGCCGAACATCCAGGACTGAACGTAGGGCATGCGCAGGTTCGGGTCAAAGACGTTGATCGAATCATAGAAGGAGGGCGCAAGCGGGTACGCCGGCGATTCGGGAATTGAGGGCGGGCCGAGACGGCTTTTTTCACGGAACAGAACCGGATAGCTTCCTGTCTCGCTGGTGCCGGCGAGGTTCCCGGAAGCAACGCCGCGCATGGCGTTGACCGTGGCCCCTGGATTGCCGCTGAAAACGGAGGAGTAGTCGGACATGCCGTAGCGGTAGCTGGAAATCGCATAGCCCCCGCGGAACACTGACTGGCCGGCGCTGCCGAGGAGGCGATGGAACACGCCGCCGTGAACAGAAGGGCTCCAGGCAAAGCCGAAGCTGGGGGCCAGCACCTTGTAATCAGTCCCGTAAGCCGGGCCGCCGGCCTGGTATTGAACGAATTGCGGGGCCGCGCCGGTGATCGTGCCCGGCTTGAAGAGATTGCCTGTCCCGGATACCCCCCAGAGATCCGCGATCGTGGCGGTCGAATACATGTTGTTGAGAGCGGCAAACGGCCACTGAACCTCCCAGCGCAGGCCGATGTTGAGTGTGAGTCCGGGCCGCAGGCGCCAGGAATCCGACACGAACATGCCTGCTTCGCGCTGCCGGGCGCGCTCGACGTGCGGCCCGTTATACTCGTACCGGTTGGTGTTTTCATTCAGGAAGCCGACACCGCTGATACCAGTTACGCGTCCGGTCAAGACCGCGTACATATCGCGCGCCTTGCTGATCGTCGATGACGATGCTCCCGGGAAGTTCATCATGCCGTTGGTTGCACTGAACATGAAGGCCGCCGGATCGGGGGCGCTGTCCAAACCAAAACTGATGGCCGGCGCCACGAACTGGTCCCAGGTCCACATGCTCACATTTGTGAAGGAACCGCCGAAACTGAAGCCGTGGGATCCATGCGTCCAGTTCAGAGTATCTTCGATCGTCTGAACCGGCGAATTGCGGCGGCCAGCGGTTCGGATGACGTAGGCGTTGCTGATGCCTGCTGTGCTGAGGTTCAAGGCAAAGCCGTCCTGGTTGCCGACAGGTCCGCCTAAGGTCCCGGCATCCACGTTGGCATCTATCAGCGTGGTTCCCCCGCTGAGGCCGCCGCGCAACTCATTGACGAGCCTTGTGCTCAATGTGGAACGCAGCACCACGGATCCGGTGAAGTTGTTCGATCCCTGTGTGCCGAAATTCGGGAATCCCGGGTAGGCGGGGTCCAGGCCGTTACGCATATCCACGCCGGGAACGTGCTGCGAGAAGTTCCAGCTTCCCTCCAGGCGGTGCCTGCTCGTCAGGTTGAAGTCAAGACGGGCAGTAGGGAATCGCCACAACTCCAGGCCTCTGTTTGTGAACATGAACGATTGATAATTGGGATCCATCTGCGCCTTTACGCTGCCGGCGGCAGTCGAATGACGAATGTCGGCGAGCAATTTCTGGATGGTCGGGTCCATGGTGGCCGTCTGTCCGTTGGAGCTTGCCAGTCGCAGCAAGTCCACTTGGCGGGTGCTTAGAGAGGCAGAATACTGGAAGATGCCCTGTTCCGCCAATGGGCTGAAAATCGTGTTGTAACGCGTCCGCTCGGAAGGTTGGCGGAACTCCTCGTAGTTTACGAAGAAGAAAGCGCGGTCCCGGCCGTCGAATCCCAGTGGGCCGAAGAGCGCCTTTGGCAACGTAATAGGGCCGCCCGCGCGGCCGCCGAACTGGTTGAGCAGCAACCGGGCATTCGGAGCTTTCCAGTCAGGCGTCCAGGTGACGCCTGCGGGAGGCGTCAGGTCGCGGTTGTTGAACCAATAGTTCGCATTGAGGGCAGAGTTGCGGTGATACTCGTACAGGCTGCCATGGAAAGTGCTGCTGCCTGAGCGGGTGATGAACCTGACCTGAACTGCGCCCTGGCCGGCACTCCCGGCTCCCGGAGCAGCGAGCGAAACGACGACCTCTCCGACTGCGTCCAGGCGCGGATTAATGGCGCTGAAGAAGCCGTCGCCTGATTTGCTGTAGTTATCCTGGCTATTGATGCCGTCGATTGTGATGTTGATCGCGGCGGACGGCAGGCCCGTAAAGGTCGAGACGCGCGGTCCAGCTGTCGTATTGACACCCGGCAGCAGAACGAGGAGGTCGGTTGTATTGCGGCTCGCCAGCGGCAGGCCGGAGATCTGGCCGGCTGTCATCGTTTCCGTAACATCAGCTGATTGCGCCTGAACCACTCCGGCTCCGGCATCCACAATGACGCTCTCGCCGGCGCTCCCTGCCTCCAGGATAATGCGGAGGGTGGCGGGCACGCCCGCGTCAATCTTGATCGCTTTGACGACCGCCTGTTTGAAGCCCGCTGCGGAGCCGTTGGCGGCATAGGTGCCGGAGGTGAGAGCCGGGATGAAAAAGGTCCCGTTTCGAGCGGCGACGGCCTGGTACTCCGCGCTCGTGCTTTCGTTGATGATCCTGATCTGTGCCCCCGGCACTGCTTTGCCGGCTTGGTCGACAACCGATCCGGAGAGGGAAGGGGCGGTTCCACCCTGCGCGAGGCAGAGTTGCACAGCCGCCGCAACGAGAAGCAAAAATGAGAACAGCCTGATCGCAAAGTTCTTCATCACCATTCCTCGGGATAGAAATAGTCGCATGATGAAACTGAGCTGCTGTCATCCAGTTTCAGCCTACAGCCCGATGGAGCTGCATTTTCAAATGTGAGATTTGGTGTATCACGCACTTCGCGGGGGGAACGCAGTTCGTGAAACCATTATATCGGCATGTCGCGGGCAAATCCTGAGAATGTTATTCACACAGTGGTCAGCCGCTTTATCCAAGACTGCAAGAGGACACCTCTTCTATGCGTAGGCCCATTCAGAGAGGGCGCGCGATTAAAATACGGGACTCTGCATTCTTCACCGAATTCCTGATCTTTGCCTGGGCTGGGATCGACACGCGGCTGTGGATAGTCCTAACAAGCTGCAATTGTGGCAGGAGCCTGTGGAGTGCAAGCGTGGCCAGCGCTAGCTGTGCCGAAGCCCCAGCCCACAATTGCTATGAATGCAACAGCGGCGCGAAGCGTATTAGTATGCGGTAGGGCGAGTATGAGCGAGGGATTATGGACCTTAAGTAAGGATGCACTTTGGGCTCGAGGCCCGGCTACAACGCCGGGCCTGCGCGCGAGGAACAACTCTGTTGACCGTGCCGGGACTCCGGCACCCTGCGGGAAAGCCCTCCCGGCATGGTATATTAAGTGAGTAAGCTCTTTGCCCTCAGCAATTCGCGCCAAAGTTTTCTTTGAAAGCCTCACACAGCTCAAAGCCCCAGTTGTCGAGCGGCTTCAAGCGTCCGAAAAAGAAGCGCAACACCGGTGGCTCCTCGACGAACATCAAACCCTTGACCAGATCCCGGTGCTGGTACAGCCAATTCAAACGGTCAACGATGTACTCGATCTGTGACATCGTGTACACTCTACGGGGAACTGCAAGGCGCGCGAGCTCCAGATCCGAGTACACTTCGTTGCCGTTCTTGTCGCGATCCATGGATATGGTGCCTCTCTCCATGCTTCTCACGCCCGAAGCAAGGTAGATCGCTGCGGCCAGGGCTCCTGCGGGATATTGTGATTGAGGCAGGTGGGGGAGGAATCGCTTGGCATCCAAGTGGCAGGCCAAGCCGCCCGGAGGCGTAACGACCGGGATTTCGTTTTCAATCAACCGCCCCGCGAAGTACTTTACAAACTCCGGCGCACTGCCGGCCACATCGATGTCAGTCATCTCACGAAGTCCGACGGCCATCGCTTCAATCTCTTTGCTCGACATCCCGCCATAAGTCAGGAACCCTTCGTACACCGGGAGCCAGGGCTTCAGCTCTTCAAAATATTTTTTGTTGTTGGTGGCGATGAACCCGCCTCTGACACAGCTGCTCTTTCTGCCGGATAGATAGAAGATATCCACCAGGCTCATCATCTCCCAGAGGATTTCCTGGATCGATTTGTCCTCATATCCCTTTTCTCTCTGCTTGATGAAGTAGGCATTCTCCGAGATCAAGCTGCCGTCGAACAGGAGCGGAATTTCATAGGTCGACGCAATCCGCTTCACTTCGCGCAGATTGGCCAAAGAGAAAGGCTGCCCGCCGAGCAGGTTCGTGGTCGCCTCCATGCGAACGAAAGGGATCTTGTTCGCCCCGTGTTTCGCAATGGTGTCTTTGAACTTCTGCAGATCCAGGTTTCCCTTGAATGGATTGGTACTCTGAGTGTTCAGTGCCTCGTCGGTGAAGATTTCCAGAACCGTGCCGCCTGCCAGCTCAAAGTGGGCTTTGGTGGTGGTGAAGTGATAATTCATCGGGACGATGTCGCCGGGCTTCACAAAGACCTTCGCCAAGAGATGCTCCGCGGCACGACCTTGATGCACCGGGAGAACGCAGTTGAAGCGCAAGACGTCCTTGATGGCATCCGCCAGTTTGTAAAAGCTCTCGCCGCCGGCGTAAGCGTCGTCCGATACCATCATTGCGGCCAGTTGATTGTCACTCATGGCATTGGTCCCGCTGTCGGTGAGCATATCGATGAAGATGTGTTTGGTTCGAAGAGAGAAGGTGTTGTATCCCCCCTCGTCCAGGGCGATGAGCCTTTCTCTGGCTGGCACGAGCCTCGTCTTCTGCACGATGCGCACCTTGTGCATCTCGACGGGGATTTCTTTTCCGTTGGAAAGTTTGACATTCATGTGGAGCCTCCTTGCGGTTGGATTGATTGGGGGCGACGCCAAGTAACCGTTCACTGCCGAGGGGCGCGCATCAGTTGCGCATCCAGGCCGCTCTCTTCGGAGCCCTCTCGGATTTGGTCGCCGTGGCCGGGATCAAAGCGCAGCAGGGGCGGGGTCAAACGCAGTGCAAGAAGCGCCACGACTGCCAAAGTCCAAAAGGAGACGGAGGAGATCGAAACCGATCGCGCTCAACCCCTCTATCCTTCTTGCGAATCTCTTGCGTAAGACAGTGTTACGTTTGCCACAAACCTAGCATTCGCAGTCGGGGGTGTCAACAGCAAGCTGAAGGCATTCAGGGCTCATTCTTGCCGGGAATCAGAGACGCGACTTGGATGGGCTGCCCCGCTTTGGATCGGCGTCGAGTGGATAGTCCGAACAAGCTGCAATTTTCTGATCTGATCTCGGTACGGGGTGCGGCCTAGCTTCGAATAAAGGGCAATCTGGTAAAAACGTGGATAAAAATGTGGACACCCATTATTTCTATACATTTCTGAGCCTCAGCGGCAGGAGCTGAGATTTAGGGTTGAGGAAATGCGCGGTGACAATTGGTGAAACAAATCCGCTGGATCAGACTGGTTGGGCTGTCACTGGCGGGTGTGGAGGACATCGTAGAAACGATGCCGAAATCGGTCGGGCGGCTTAAAGCAGATCTGTAGAGGATCGCACTGCTGGGTGCAAATGGTGTCAGGCCAATTGCAGCGGCGAGGATGCGAAGGCAGCTCGCGCCGTCGCCTCGCCTTGGAGCCAGCGCCTGCCGAGCTGATCTGCGAAATTGCGTAGATTGGAAACCAGGCCGGCGGCGAGACGGAATTTGGATCCGAAGCGGGAGACGGTTTCAAGCCACGCGTCGGGATTGGCACCGATCCGCAGCAGCATCGGCGCAAGATCCGCATCGATGGCTCCCCGTTTATCCGACCGCGTCATCCGCCCCGACTTGTCCACCAGATCGAAATATTCGGCTGGAGTCATCTGCAGAATGCCGCGGCGTCCGGAT
>JAIQGI010000078.1 GCA_020072565.1 Terriglobia bacterium | reverse complement strand
ACTTCCCCCCACAACCCCCTTCACGCCTTCGGCGTGGATGATATTGAGTCCATCTCCCGACTGTCTTCTCTAAACACCATTCTCAATCTGGATCACTTCTGCAAAGCGGTAGTGGACTACTCTTGCCGAGCGCCGAAGAAGATCGGGGCTGAGGGGGCCATCAGACAGGCTTGGCGCCAATAAATCAGGCCGTTTTCTTGGGCTTAGGGGCTGGTTCAAACCGCACGGAACCCTGCCACCGACTGTGCAGGCATAGCCTGACGCAGCGCATCAGCTCAGGATTACAATCAATGTCTGGATGCATATGGGCGACATTGCGCATCGCGCCGCCACGCAGGCGATCAACGATCGTGGCATTTCTCCTCGAGCCAGGACATTCCTCTTAAAATCGAAATTCGGGGCTGTTATTTGGGTGCAAGCGCCATCTGTGGCCTTCAGAACGACGGATCTCACGTGCGATCCGAAAGTTGGCGTCGTCAGTCCCCGTTTCCCATGTCCGAACGTCGGTATCGGTATCGCAATCGCTATTGGCTAGTGCGGATCAGGAGTTCCGATTGCAGTACCGATGTTTTCTGCCCTTTTGAACCTTTGCACAGCGGTCTGCATCTTCATACAGGAGGCTGGATTCTTTCCTTTGGAAAGAGTATGGTGGAAACAAATGAGCCTCGCGAGGATAAGGATATGAAAAGTGTGACAACCCTTTCCAAGTGCTTTTGGCTGTTGGCGTTAGCTGGGATTCTGGCTCTGCCGCTTCCGGCACAGGAGGCCGTCCAGAAACCGGTTCAGGACCCTGAGCTTGTGATTCCGGCCGGAACCGTTCTGCCGGTGACTCTCAACACCTACCTGAATACGAAAAACACCCAGGTGGGCGACGTTTTTTACG
Source organism: Terriglobia bacterium (assembly GCA_020072565.1). Taxonomy (NCBI): domain Bacteria; kingdom Pseudomonadati; phylum Acidobacteriota; class Terriglobia; species Terriglobia bacterium. The sequence goes on along the minus strand of JAIQGI010000078.1, from coordinate 17,247 downwards.
CCGACACGGCCTATCCCATATGGATACAGCAGCGCCTGGTGATTCCCCGCGGCTCCATCGTCCGGGGCACGGTTACCGAGGTGTACAAGCCGGGAAAAATCAAGGGTAAAGGCAAGATCGCGGTCAGATTCGATTCGGTGCTGTTGCCCAACGGAGTCGAACGTTCTCTGGTAGCTGCCTTCCATGGCATTCATGGCCCGGGCGCAGAGAAGATCGATCGCAATACGGAGTCGGTGGAACAAGGTGGAACCAGCAATAAAGGCGCCGATGTAGGTACCGTTGTGGGCACTGCGGGCGAGGGTGCCATCATTGGAGGATTGGCTTCACGTGATGCATCAAGCATTGGGATTGGCGCCGGCGCCGGTGCTGCTGCAGGATTGGCGATTGTTCTCCTCAGTCGGGACCGGGATCTGGTTCTGCAGCCCGGCACGCAGCTTGATCTCGAGCTGAGGCAGCCGATGCGCTTTGCTTACGGCGAGGTGATTTTCAGCCAAGCAGAGCTGAACAGCGCTACCCGTACTCCCGCCGTCCGACCCACTCCGCCGCAGAAGCGGACAACCCCGTCTCGGCGGGGGTGGTTTCCCATCCCTTGGATCTGGCGGTAGGGGCGACTCGGCAATAACTAAGTTGTAAGTGTCCCCAGATCCGTGGAGTCTGTCCAGTTGTTGCAGGCATTGAATTTACTGGACTTACTAGCGCAGGGTGCGGACGTTTTCCGGCAGAATAGGACGCACCTTGCACCCTGGGCGCACCCAACAAGCTGTCCCGCCCATTTTCACCTAGGTGTCCCATTTCACGCCAGACCTTGTTGCCTTGGAATATCAGCGATCTTCGGCCTGGAAGGCCCCAGTTCCGATTTTGGCTGAGCTTTGCTGATTTTTGATTTTGGTCGGGCAGTTTTGCCAAGCTTGTTAGATGGCGTTAGATGCGCTACAAACCGTCTGCCGGGCGCAAATCATTGCAGATTGCTATTTCTGACCGATCTTTGCATTGTAGATTTTGTTACCTTCTTGCAGTTTGAGATCGGCCTGGAGCCACAAAGCCTGTACTGAACTGACGGGAATCACGGGCAGCTTTCTGCCGACCCCTGCTAGATCCTTTTCTTCTTTCTGTAGCTTGTACTTGCCCGCAATTACAGCCACGTCACCCTCACAGACAAGGTAGCCCTTGAGCCATTCATATTTTGAGCTGTCAATCTGCTCGTTCCACAAAGCCAGGCTGTCCTTAAAAATAGGCAGCGCTTCTCCATAGCGGGCAACGAGCAGCCGCTCCATGTCAGATTCGGCTTTGTCCTTTGCGATCAAAATCTCCGTTGCAAAATTCTGGAGCAATTCTCCCATCTTTTGATAATTCAAACCGACGCTGATAGCAGCCTGAATGCTTTTGGCGGCGCGATAAACAGGCTCGAATTTCGCATGGTCAACTTGCGCTCCAGTCGTTTCCTTCGGCCTAAAACATGCTGCGGAAATCAAAACGAGCAGTATCAATGGAAAATATTGGAGCTTCATGTTGCCTCCAAGATCCTGGTTTTAGTGCAGCATTTTGCTCGAAGCCTACTTCTTCCTCTCCCACTTGTCCTTTGCCTTTGCCTCTGCCGTCGTCTGCCACTGCATATTACTCGGAGCGTCCGCACCTCCCTTTGCTAGTGGCACAATGTGATCAATGACATATCCCTTGCAAGAACCAGAAGTCTTGCCCGTTGCCGGACACGGATGCGACCGCATGAAGGCGCTCTTAGCCGATTCGCTCCGTTGGATTTTGCCTTTGCTCGAACGCGGCGCTGCAACTGTTTTTGCTTTTGTAGTTGGATTGGAGGTCTTGCTTTTGGACGCGGTCGTGCCAGGGAGGTTGCGGGTGTGTGCTTTGACTATCGTTCCATCTTTCCTGGTATAGCTTTTCACGTTAACGGTTTTCTTGGAGGCAGAGGTCGAGGATTTTTGGCTCGACAAGGCGCGCTTGGCGGGGAAGGCCGTGGTTATGAGGAAAGAGCAGAAAAGAAGAATAAAAACGTGTTTCAGGATCTTGCGATGCATATCGCCTCCGTTATCCGGGCGGGGGGAACCTTGCGGCGTCCGGAGGAAAAACCAACATAATTTAAAATCCTACTACCTATAGACCACCAAAAGCGACAAGAAAGCGAGAAGGTTATCGAATTATTCAAGCTGCGATACTGAATGCCTTCATTCCATTACTCAGCTGTGGACAAGGAAGGGGGTAGGGAAATCTTCCCTGATCCAATTAAACGCTCCTGAGCGAATGTCGATTCTTCCCGTCATCAAAGCCTCTGTCTCGATGGCGCCAGACCTTTGCGGCCTATCCTCCATCCGCACTCGCAGATCCCGACCGCGCATCCAGCACCTGCCTCATTACGTCCGCTATTGAATCCAGCACGCTCACCTCATCCCTCACCTGATCCCATTGGGCATCATGGGGCGCCGCGACTGTCAGGAAGTGGAGGTCAGCAATTGCCTGCCTTAGGTTGTCGTGGCATTTGTGCAGTGCCTCCATGAAAGCAGCGGGTTCCATCGTCATTTATTGCGCTCCGCGATTCGGAGAGGGACGTAGATATTTGTGTGCACACTGACGACGCATCGGGTTCTGTCGGATCTTCAATTCCCAATTTTAAGGTATCGTTGGCGGAGGAGGTCTATGATCTCCGGCTTCCCGGTGTTTTTGTCGTGGCACTTCCAGAAGGTCCACCCGTTGGTCTGGTAATAAGGGCGTCCATCCTTCGGCGGTCCGCTTGCTATATTCCGTGCCATACCTCCCGAAACGGAGAGCGAGGAATACTGTTTGCCTTGAAAGGTAACGGTGCCGTCCTTCTCCACCGTAGCTGCAAAGCGTTGTTTCCTCCATTTCGCCTCAAGTTCAAAGGGTGGGCTTATGAGTCCTGCATCAATTAGGTCCTTGAGCGTACAGTCGAATGTGTTGTGTCCCTTCTTTTGTCCGTCGCCCTTTTTCCCATCTCGGCTTTTCGAAGGCTGTGGCTTCCTCCTCGCCCTGTCCTGTGCCTCTGTTTGCAGGGCTGAGCTTGGGCTTATTGGAAAACCCACCTGAAATTCCGCCCTCTTCAGCGAATGTTGTATATCGCCCCGAGTGAGCCCTGAGGTTTTCTTGTTTAGCAATCGCACCAGGCTGGGATCTGGGGTGTGGATGATCATCTCCAGGACCGCTTTCACTTGACGGTCAACGAAGTGCGCTTTCCATAGTACGTTCAGCTCTTTCTCCTCCATTTTGCTTTTGGAAAGGAGGTCAAGAGTTTCCGTGGTCACCGCATCCGGGGCCTCGTCTGATAACCGCACTTTGCGGAAGAGCTTCTCGTCAGCGTCAACTGGCGCGTGAGCGTTATAGAGTCGGTATTCATCCCCATTGGTGAGCACGCACCACTCGACGCCGGCGGTTGCGGCGTACCCAATAGTTTGGCTTGTCCACTTCCGGTCATCAAGACTGGCGCTAAGGGGTTTGGCCTCCACAAAAAGACACGGTGTCCGTAGCGTGAATAGGGCGTAGTCCACGGGATTGTCTTGCGAGCGATGCCGATATTGGTTCCTGACTTCATCGAGGTCCTGTATGTCCCACCCAAGGGTTTGCAGTAAGGGATTCACAAACACCCTTTTCGTGTCCTCCTCTCCAATGGGTTCATTCTTTTTGCGGACACGTGCTATCCTGTCTCTCAATTCTGAGATTCTTGCCGCGAGCGCCTGAATCTGCTTCTCAGTCACCTTGGTACCTCCTGCGGTTCTTGTCCCGCTTGAGAGTAGATCCCAACCCTTCCCAGCATCAACGCGGGTCATGCCTTGAATGATCATCGCCGGAATAACGACAGATCCAACGACCCCATGTGACGAGTTGGAAGGCTCACCTGATTCTCCTACCACTATCAATCCATATGCAGCGGGCCATCACCAGCGCGCCCATGATCCCCCGATTACCTGCGCCCTGCCATTCGGGAGGTGCCAATCGTTCCTCAGCACCTCAAAGTAAAAAACAAGCGCAAGTACGGGTAAGACGAAGTGCTTAACACATGTTTTGAGGAAGTCTGGAAATTTCATGCATTGCCCACGATCAGGGGCGCTACAGGAATGGCGACTACCCATCCGATCCTGCGAAATCCCCGAATGAAGTTGAGAGCCATTGGCCCTCCCTCTTAGTCGAGCGTTTCTCTGTCGACTCTCGGCAAAATGCTAGGATGCCGCCATCATACACCCAAAGAGGAAGGAACTGCGCGGCCAGAATGCTTACATTTGCTAAGTTTTGACGCTCAACCGTGGCGGTATATCCCGAGGGGGCCTTAATTTGCGCCACGGGCTTGGTCACTTGTGGAACATCACACCCCGAAGCTGCGTCTCTGGCTGTCGTGCAAAGGGGGACACAGGATTAATTGTCCCGTAACTTCCACCGGTCAACGGCATCGGCGATGCTGAGGAACAGCTCAAGGTCTGCCTCGGATTGGTCTCGCATGAGGCCAATCAGTTGCGCCCTCAGCAGATCTCGCTTTCTCTGGCCAGTTTTGGGGAAGTCGAAAAACTGAGCGAGGGTCAGGTTGAAGGCGCCGGCCAAGCTGCAGAGGTTATCGAAGGAAACGTTTCTTTCGCCCCGCTCGATCCCGCCGCCGTCGGTCGGATGGAGATCCGCGCGTTCGCCAAGTTCCTCCTGGGACCATTCGTGCGCCTTTCTCAGTTCGCGGATCCGCTTGCCCAGCTCAATACGCATCTTCTGCATCGTCGCCTCCGATGCAGTACCAATAGTCTCAAGGGATCGGCGACACCGCAGACGATGAGCCTTACATTGAGATGGATTCAGAAGACCAAGAGTAGTAGTCTGGGTAACAGTAGGCCTTCTCTTACAGGAGGCGGACAAAATGTGGCAGGAGTCTGAGATAGTCCCTCACAATATCTCATCAGCTGAAGCTGACCGCCCTGGCAAGTGGCGGATGACCGGCGCTGTCATTGTAGGGCTTCTTGCAGGTTTCTTCTTGTCGAGTGCTCTTTATGATGGTGCTGTTAGGGTTTTTGACAATGAGAACGCTGAGGAAACATGGGGTCCATTTCTGTTCTTTTGGGGTGGGCATTGGCTGTTGCGGGGTATTGCGTCGATACTGGCAATCGCCTGGGGTGGATTTCTCGCAGGAGTTGTCGCCAGAGAAAAGGGGGCGTTGGCGGCAATTTGTGCAACCCTACCCGCATCACTCCTCTGGGGAGCCATAGGCTTTGGGGGATTGTTGGGGAAGCCGGTCTATTCATATAATATTTCCCTTCAAAATTCCATTCTCGCAATAGCACTCTGCCTCTCAACCCCATTCTTCGCTTTTAAAGCCGGAATCAGAGGCTCTTCAATTGGGCAAGAGCTTGGGCTTCATTTCGACTCAAGACCTCGGACGCTTTTCGGAATTAGGTGGTTCCATTACCTTTGGATTCCCTTCGCCCTGAACGTCATTGCCCTTCAATCAGCATGGGCATTTTTGTATGCCTTGAGATTATATGCGGGATTCAGCCTAGTCGCACTGATATTGCAGGCCGGGATTCTTGCTACGTTATCCATTACGAAAAACGGGCTGGCGCGAGCCTATCTGATACTCTCGGGCCTGGACTCCGCCACAACCCACAGTGGCGTTGCAGTGCTCAAATTCGGATGTGGTTTGCCATTGCTGGCCGCTCTGTTGCAGACTGGCATTTATGGCATCCATTACGCATTAACCAAGCTGTTCCGCTGACATGCTAAATATGCCTCAGGGTTCTCAAAAGGGCTCCAATGGAAACGGTCACAAGTCCATCCTGGGCTTGATCAATGCTGCTCGCTCGATCCAAACACTTATAATGCAAAGCAAACCGACCAAGGTGCCCACCTTCACCTCAATCATTGTCCTACTCTTAGCCACCCTGGCAACGTGGCCCCACGGTTTCTACACCCTCCTGCGGTTGGTGGTCTGTGCAAGCGCCATCTATTTGACCTTGCGGGCCAGCATGATAAAGAATAGCCCTTGGTTCTGGATCATGCTCGGAATTGCCATCCTGTTCAACCCACTGGCTCCGATTACACTGCCGCGACTTTATTGGCAGGTATTGGACGGCGGCATGGCAATCCTCTTTAGCTTGGCCATGTTCAAATTGCGGAGCAAGCGCGGTGAGCCCGAATTCAAGCATCTAGAAAAGCGGAGTAGGGCCTGGCGGCGGTGTTAGAAACAGGACCGAAAACATGCAAGGTGGAACCAATATGGAACCAAAATCAATAATTGCTGATTTTATGGAATTTCCTGTAGCTGTAACTTATTGAAATATTTGGTGGAGCTGGCGAGGATCGAACTCGCGACCTCCGGCGTGACAGTCCCCAGAAGATATTGCAGACATTGAATTTACAGGACTTGGGAGCGCAGGGTACGGACGCTTTCCCGCAAAACTGAACGCACCTGCACCCTGGGCGCACCCAAGCGGCAGGCGCTGCTGAGACGATATCTACTGGAGCAAACCTTGACTGTCTCTACCCCGAACTCTCGGCACTTCTGCTTGAGAGCATGGGGGATCTGAGTCACGACCAGGATTCCACAAATTTGCTCACATCGCTGATGGAATTCAGTTGCAGCGATTAAGGTAGGTGACTGCGTGCCCCAGATCATGATAGAATTTGAATATTCATTCGGCACCAAATACCAGCGCCCAGCGGGAGGTTATTTGCATGCACACCTCAATCGTCCGCGGTTCAATGGCACTCCTGGGATTGGCAGTTCTCGTTCTTCTATTCATTGTCTCAGTGCGCACCCTCAATCCTCCACAGACTCCCGCTGCAAGCAATCCTGCTCCTACTGCACGGCAAGCTGCTCTGATAGAAAGCGTAGGACTGTCGGAATTCGCTGCTGCGACTAACACTGTATATGCGGCCACACCAACAGAAAAGCGCATTGCCGAAGAAATGACGCCCATAATTCAGTTGTTCGGTGACGGAAAGAAGGTTGAGGACGTCAAGAAGGCAATCACAGCACTGACAAAGATCGTCACTGCGTACCCTGCATACCCGGACGCTTACCTTATCCGTGCAACATTCGCGATATCTGCCGGTGAGCACGACTACGAGAGGATGCTGTCTGACATCGACAGAGCAATCCAACTCCATTCATTAGGCAAATATGCAAGCGCCTATGATTCAACCAATGACATGTACGTACTGAGAGCTAAGGTGCACCTGCTTGCGGGGCACTCGCCTGATGCTATCAACGATTTGGAGAAGGCAATTACGATCAAGCCGAGCAATGCGACCAGTGTGTTCAACAACGGCGGCGTCAAGCCCGAAGAGAGCTCGAATCCGACTGCTCTCAGGAAGGCGGATTTCGATGCATTCATCGCACGATTTCCTGATGATCATCGTGCCTACCTTGTTCGTGGCCTCTTCTACGCAGGCTTCACGACTTTTGACGAGAAGTATTACGATCCGGCACTTGAAGATCTAAAGGAGGCATCTCGACGTAATCCCAAGTCCTTCATAGTTAAATATTTCCTGGGCATGATTACCCAAAAGAAGACATTTCTGACTCAGGCAGCAGGGTCCGATATCTCGGATATAACTGGTGAAAAGGGTGGATTCAAGGAGCGAACTAATAACCTTGCACTGGGCTATTTTAGAGAAGCGGCAGCACTAAATCCGGATTTTGCGGATGCGCATGCCGAAATCGCCCAGTCGCTTTTCACCCTAAAGCGCTATTCAGAGGCCATTCCTTACTACGATAGGGTCCTCGAACTTGAGCCGCAGAACCCAGCGGCCTACAATGACCGGGGATTGTCGAAGACATTCACCAACGACTACTACGGGGCAATAAGAGATTTTTCCAAGGCTATTGAGCTGAAGACTTCGAAGGGCACGACTGCACTGGGCAGCACGCTCGGCAATTCTTATGCAAGCCGTGCTGCCGCTTATGCAAAGGTTGGGGACTTCGAAAAGGCGATAGCTGACTATGGCAGGGCAATCGGTGAGTCATTACGAAGTCTGGTACTACTAATGAGTCTGCCGCAGATTCGGACGATGTATCCTGAATTCAGTAATATCGTGGATGAAGATCTCATTGAAGGCCTGCGGAAAAAGTATTATCCGAATATGAGCCCAGCGGATTTCGCGGACAACTATGCCAAGAAGGCTAAACCGTATGACGAGTTTATTGTGGCGGAGCTGTACGTGAATCGCGGGGATGCATATCTTGCCCATGGGCGGTTTAGGGACGCCATCAGTGAATACTCGCGGGCACATCATGCCTGCACTGGTTGGCCGATAGATAGATGGCGCACATTCATAAAGACCGTGGATACGGAGTTTTTTGTCGACACTGAGACGCTTGGCGTTCAGGGTGATAAGAGCACCTCGGTTTGGCTGAAAGAGGTCAGTCTCAAGTCGGGCGCCTATAATCAGCAGAATTATGAGTGTGACTGTGCAGGAAGGAGGCTCAGGTCGACGGCTGTAATGTTCTACGACGCACGTGGCAATCTGCTGAAATCATCCGGCGAACAACGGTGGAACCCGATCGCGCCCGATACCATTGGGGAGATCCTGTACCGAGGTCTGTGCAGATAAGGATGGAGAGCCTCGCCCATGGAAGTGCTGTCCACCGGTGGGCTGCGTCGTCGGCAAGAGCACGGACACGAGATGCTTACTGGAGATAGGACCTCGACCACCTTGCTTGCCTCTCGCAGTAACTGGCCCGGGATATGAGTTTCAGTTACTCGGATCCGCCTTCTTGCTTATGCGAAATCCCCGTGGGTCCCGCTTGCCTCCCCGTGCCAGTGCCGATGCATAAATTCGACGTTGCGCCATTCGCGATGGGTGTCGGGGGCAATCCGTCAGGCGCTCAAGCTTGTCCTCTCGGCCGGAATCCTCCGCTTCTTGTTCTGGTCCCTCAAACAGCTCTCCTGCTTCCTCACAATTCGGCAGCATGCGGTGGGACGATGGACGGCCAACAGGATGGTGTGGCTGCGAAGGAATCGCACCGGGGTGGCCAGTTAGCGGCTAATTAGCGGATCCCTACTCGAGCGAGGAGCCAAGCCACTTCACCCGGGATGCTTGTGAAAATCACCCCCACAAATAGCCATGCCAGTCCGACGACCTCGAGGCGAAGTCCGCCAACTCCAATATCCTCAATCAAGCGAGAAACCTCAGCATCTTTCGCCTGCCTTTCCTGGCTTTCTTTGTTCACGTTGGTTTGGACCTCGGTGATCCGCTTTTGATGGGATTGAAATTTCTCATCCATTTCCCTTTGCATGGCCTCTAAATTCTTTTCCAAGGCCGAAAGGCGCACCTCTGTTGTCGCGTCAGGTCCGGTCCCGGCTTTAAGTCTTCCTTCCAGGCTTAATGTGAAGCTGAAACTTTCGGCCATCTCTGCGGTAATAGGTTTCGGATGCCTAAATACATTCGCCAGCGCCCCAGCCCAGCCCACAAGTGTTTTGCCGAGTGGGGGCCGCCCAAAGGAGCATCGCACGTCATACAGGCCCTTCGCAACAGTCGTTAATCCCAAAATCTGGAGCGCTGTCCCTGTGAAACGCAGGGCATCGGACAGGGATGCCTCCAGCAAATCGAAGACTATGATCACAATGATTATTGCACCCAAGGCCAGCCCGACCGGCCAGGCACGAAGCAAGGTAGGCCAGAGTGCACGCCAGCGTATGGTCAGCATTTTTGTGGGCTCCGAGGATCAGAGGGGAGGTTTGCTCTTAAGGGAGGAGCAATCGCGTCGAGAGCCTGCCGCAAGACGTCCGCTATCGAGTCCAGGCAGCTGATTTTGTCAACCAGCTGGTCCCTGAGCTCGCCCGCCGGCCGCGCCAGGGCGATGTGGAGCAGGTCCGCGATCGTCTCCTCGAGGTTCCCGAGCTGTATTCGGAGCGCTTCAATCGTGGCTTTCTCGGCGTCGTTCACATGCTCCTCAACCCTCGTCCCCCACCTTCAATTTGGGTTCACCGACACGATGCCACAAAACTCCAAAGCTACCACCATGAGCATGATTGCTGTTTTCATTGGCTTTGTTCTCATCGCTTTCGATCGTCAGCCATCATGCTGTCAATGAACAAAGAGGCTCCCTCGAAGCCGGTCATGTCACTTTTCTTAGCAATTGGCACAAACACCATGCCGCTCGTTTCCCTTTTTTCGCCTTGACCAGGTGTCCCCTTCATATTGGCGACGGCTAGCAACTCCCCCGTTTGCCCGTCATATAAGTAACGGTGGTTGAGCCAATCCCCCACTGGTGTGACAAGGTCAGCAGTTTGTACGGTTAACTCCACATAACAGCGATTTGTCTGTGGGTCGTAATGGGATGTCTGAGATTGTGTGAGAGCGGAACCCACATGATTGTTTTCGAGAATCTTCTCACCCAGCGAGGCACATTCGGAGCGGAGATGAAAAACTTCTGTGGCCGTGGGAAGCTGAAATGCGGTTGTGATTTGTGATTTGTTATCAGGATTGGGAGGGGATGCGTACCAGAGATACCCGCCGATAATCGACATGACACCCACCGCCACACCCAAGCCGATGGAGAACCCCCAAGGCAAAACTCTCTTCCACCTCAGCGGCTTGCCTTCACTCTGAAGATTATCCATAAGCACCTCGAGCCATTTGTACCTGTGTCACGGGGCGACGGCGCACCATGTCATCCTTTGAATCCCCTGAAAATCCAAGCGAGAATTGAGATGGAGCCCTGAATGATGAGAGCCCAGATCAAAATAGATCCGAGGATCAGCCCAGTCAGCCTGAGCTTGCTGACTTGCTTGTGAACGGTAAACGTCCAAGATTCTCTTTCGCGGTCGGTCGGGTTTACCGTTATCCAGTCGCTAGGCTCGGCAGCGGCAACCTTCTTCTCTAGGTCACTGAAATCGAGCTTGCCGGGAGGGGGTACTGGCGGTTTTTGCTTTGCTTCAAAGTCTTTGATGACCTTTTCCACCACATCTTTTGGAACCTCTCGCTGGAAAAGAGCCTTCCCAAAGCCGGGCAGTCCGACCATATTGGGCGCATTTAGCTCAAACCAGCTCGGTTGGCTTCGATACTTCTCCCACGGTCCTGGCGTGGAGGATGTTGCCCCCGCCTGCTTTGCCAGCGCATCGTAATCTATGGGTTTTGCGACCTCGTAATTGGAGGGAGAAAACTCCTTTGTGTTCTCGTAAAAAACCAGAACGAGGAAAGCTGCCAGAGGAAACGTGACCACCCATCCTATTCTGCGAAATCCCCGAACAAGGTTGAGTGCCATAGGCAGCCCTTCTGGTACTCAGGTTCCTCTTGTTGTTCCCGAAGACTCTGATGCAAGTGCTCTGATGCTGAGTCTGGAAAGAAGCAGGTCTATGATCGCGCCGAAGTGCTGTCATTTCAACAAAAACATGAAGGGGTTGCCTCTTGGAAAACAGGGCAAGACATGGACCGGTCCCGCGACGTCCAGCTTGGGAATTGTTCCCGCGACATTGATTTCATTGAGCTTATTAGACCTCCACCTCGTAAGATTTCCTACAAGTTCGTAAAAAGTTGGCCGAAATGCAACCCCCGCGCAACCAAAAGACGTATAATTGAGCGCAGTCCAAAACTAAGTTTGCAGCATGGAAAGACGCAGTTCCTTCACGGGGGAGTTCAACAATGGCGGGTCATCAAGGTGGCAAAAAGTTCAAGCGCGGGGAGATAGTGCAACTCGTATCCGGCGGACCCAAAATGGCCGTCGACAGTTTCGAAGAGTACCGCGGCTATCATTCCAAGTGGTTTGTTGGTAGCAAGCTCAACGAAGGATGTTTTGACGAAGCCAGTCTCGTTAAGTTCGAAGAAAAGGACCCGGCCCTCAAATGACGACTGCTCGGGAAGTAGCGGAATGGATGGCGGCAGAACTCGAACATGTCGAGAGCTTGTATCAGGAGGAGGCGGTCTATCGCATTGCCGCGAAATTTGGCAGCGACTTCGTGTATCAGAACGAAAATGGCAATCTTGCCATAGACCGTGGCGTTTTACATGCGTTCCGAAAACTGACAGATGATTCCGTTGTGTGGGAAAAGACAGAGCGGTGTTGGCGGAAGCGGATCCCGTCTGATCCGCCTGGACGCCGAACGGACTAGGTTATATTTTGCCCGGCTGGCCGGTCGACGGTGAACGGCACTTTCCCGAGTGCCTTCAAACGACCTCTCGGGGCCACCGCTGGCGCCCGGGTGGTATTTCACAGCAAAACGAAACTCGGCTACATGTACGGGTTAGCGTACGAGGTAAGCGGAAATGGACGAAAGCGTCAAGCCTAGTGATCTTGCGAACCAAAGCGCAGATTACGTCGCCACGGCGGCCAAAGCGGCTTTGGGCTTCGTTCCGTTCATTGGCTCCGTCCTTGTTGAGTTGGCAGGAAGCGTGATACCCAATCAACGCATCGATCGCATTGTACGATTCGCGCAACACCTTGCGTCACGGCTTGAACATGTGGAGCAGGGCTTCGTCAGTGCACAACTCAAAGACGAAAACTTCACAGATCTTATGGAAGAGGGCCTTAGACAGGCAGCACGATCGGTTATGGAGGAACGCAGGAAACAAATCGCGACGCTTATCGCTAACAGCCTAAGAAAGCAGGATGTTTCCTATGTCGAGTCGAAGCACCTGCTGCGAATACTGGGCGAGATCAATGACATCGAAGTGATCTGGCTTGCTTCCTATTATTATGACACCCCTGCTGAAGCGCAAGAGTACCGTGCAAGACATTCGGCCGTGCTTGAACCTGTGACAGCAAATTTTGGTTCATCACAAGAGAAGGTCGACGGCGCGACGCTTCAGCAAAGCTATCTGGAGCATCTGGCGCGGTTAGGACTCTTACAACCTCGATACGATATGGATCATGGAGCTAGAGCCCCGCGGTTTGATTTGGATACGGGCGAGCAGCGGGTCATGGGATATAGGTTGTCGCGACTTGGTCGGTTGCTACTAGGGCAATTGGGCATTTTAAAGAATGAAAACCTGAAGGAATAAAATCTGACCGTGGCGCCGCCAGCGTCGTCCCCGCACCCCGGCCCCCCATCGGCTGCCGTGCGTTGTTGAGTCGCCACGAAATAAGGGAGTAGTGATGGAATAGGCTAGTGATTGCCCGGTTACCTTCTAGAGGGACAGGGCGCCATCCGCGGCGCCTTGCCGGGCTCCCCAGCGGGCCACTTGCGGAGGTGGCAATGAAACATCCGAAAGAAACTCCAGCAGTATTGGACCCCCAAACGGCGGCCGAGAGGATGCAGCGACTCGCCGGCAAATTTGAGCAAATCGCAGAATCGCCGTCACTCGTTCGATTCATGCTTCTCTGGGATACACTGAAACAACCGGACTGCATCGAAGCGTTAGAGACTTATATTGAGTGGGACAAGACCCCCTCGAACGCCAGGACCTTTGTGCGAAAGATCATGCAGCCTACCCGCTTGTTCAATAAACTCCAACACTCAGCCCTACTAGACTTAATATTCGATTATTTTCGGTCGGGTGGGGATGGAAAAGACTTCGGTAAGAATGGTAGGGAGCTTGTCAATCAACTGACGAAGGAAGAACAGGAACGCTTCGTTCAAAGCGCGGAATACAAAGCCTGGGTGAAAGACGCCGCGAGGGCCGCGCGTTACCTGCGGCAGTCGGCGGCAATGATGGTATTTGAATCGTCGCGAGAATCCGACCTGCCTCCAGATGAGAAGTTTGACCCGACTAATTGTGGTGGAGTAGTCTCCTGTGTGGTTGTTTCTTACGCGAAGAGCGGCAATACAAATCTTGGGAAACTCGCCGGGATGATCCGTCACAAGGTCAAAGGCCAAAAGGTACCGCCGAGCGTGAAGCAGTGGGCCTATAAGACTAGAGAGAAAGCAAAGAAAAACGGATGGTGGGATGCCGTTCCCAACGACTACTGGAAGAGCTACAAATAGGAAGAAAATCTCCACTGTAAAGTGACCTCCACAGTAACCGATAAAGTCACCCAAAGTAACCCATCGGTTCTCTTCACAAAGAAAAATTACCCGCAAATAGCTCTACACTAAAGAATTTCTCAGGTAGGTGACTTTTTCTATTCCGGCCATCTTGTACGGGAAATCTACGCACCCCAGACTATCGGCATGAAAACATTAGTCAATCGACAACTTCGAGCCATGCGAGTCTTTCGCGGAATGACGCAAGGCGAGCTCGGGCAGAAGATCGGAAAATCGCAAGCATGGGTCTGCCAACTGGAGCGGGGCCTCCAGATACCGACCGATATTGACGTCGCGTTGATTTGTCGCGCGCTCAATGTTTCGCCAGACACAATTTTCCCCAAGCCCGACTGCGGCTTTCGAAGTGACCAGCAAATGTTTATAGAGGCGCGTGCCTGAAGAATACGTACATGACATGGGGAGAACTCTGGAAATAAAACGAGGCTTACCAAGCGACGATTCTCGGCAAGCCTCAAACTTTGGACGGCAGCAAAATGAAAATACGCGAAAACCTATCTCGAAGTCAAGAGTTTGATAGTTATGAGCACCTGCAGGCGATGGGAAACATGCTCACCTTAGCAATCGCCCGGGCAGAGCACAGAGGCGATCAAAAGGCAATTGCACGCCTCCTTTTCAAAAAGTCAGAGTTAATCCGAAGGATGCGGAACGTCATCCGTATCGACCACAGAATGGCGGCCTGCCGATGAGCAGCGCGCAGCCTTTCAATCCTGAAGCGGAACGGGCGCTGCTCTGCGCTATCCTGCGCGAGCCTGACTGCCTGGAGAAAGCCGCTTCGATCATCGAGTCTGGAGATCTCTCACAAGCGCACAGCATCATTTTTCGTACCGCTCTCAACCTCTTTGAGGCTGAGGGTGTCGTTGATCCCGGAACGGTTGTTGCGGCACTCAGCGCGGCGGGCGAACTCGACAAGGCCGGCGGGGCCGCATATGTCTGCAGTCTGACCGACAGTGGCGGATGCGGCGCGAATGCGGCGGCGTATGCCGAGACGGTTCGGAAATTCGCGGATGCGCGGAAGACCCGGGAAGTCATTAAAGCGGCGCTGGCGAAGGCGGGCGATAACGGAACGGACCCGGATGCGGCGAGAGAAAAGCTGATCTGCGACCTGCAGAAAATTCAACGCATCTCGCCCGAGCCCCAGGCGCACAAATTCGAACAGCTCGCAGAAGATCGATACACACTCAGCCTGCCGCAACTCGAAATCATTTTTGACGCGGATCGGCTGCGACGCGAGCATAACGAACTAATCGGGGAGTTGTGCGTTCGCTGCAAGCTGCCTGGAGTGCGAACCTATGACGGCGTTGTGTCCGTCGCTGACTTCAATCTATCTTCAGCCCGGGCCCGTTCGGAGCGCGCCAAGTTGCTGACAGATCGATCCAACACGAAGGAATTGGACTGGTCGGGATACCTCGAAGAGCTGTGCCAGCGCGTTTTGGGAGCGGAACGCGCCGGGCAGCCGGCCGTTGACTTGCGCGAATTGGAGAGACCGACAGCGGACGATGCAATCAATGTTGACGGCCTGGTTCTGCCGCGCCGGCATCCGACCATTGAATTCGGAGACGGAGGCGCAGCCAAGTCCTACCACGGGTTGTATACGGCCGGCCGCCTGGTGCAGCAGGGTCTTTCGGTTGCGTTTTTCGACTGGGAGCTGGCCGGCGAAGATCACCGCGACCGCCTGGAGCGTCTCTTCGGCAAGGCAATGCCGAGGATCTCTTACGCCCGATGTGAGCGGCCCCTGGTTTACGAAGCTGACCGGCTTCGGCGCATCGTGCGTGACGAGGGTATTGATTACGCCCTGTATGATTCCATTGCATTTGCCTGTGACGGGCCCCCGGAGGCCGCAGAGGTAGCCGGCAGATACTTCCGGGCCGTCCGTCAGATTGGCGTGGGTTCACTTCATATCGCCCATGTGAGCAAGGCAGACGGAGCTGATCAAAAACCCTTCGGGTCCGTCTTCTGGCACAACGGCGCCCGCTGCACCTACTTCGTCAAACTTGCCGATGCATTACTCGACGGCCAGACGATATCCGTTGGCTTCTTCAATCGCAAGGCAAACCTCGGGCGCCTTCTTCCACCAATCGGGTTCAAAATCGAGTTCACTTCAGACCGCACTTATTTCACCAGGGAGAATCCCGCCGACACCCCGGACTTGGCAGACAAGATGACGATCCGTGAACGGATGGTTTACCTGCTCAAGGGCGGTTCCGTAACCGTCGACGACCTCGCGAAAGAGATCGATTCGAAGCCGGACACCATCCGCAAGACAGTCAAAAGACACAACCGGACGTTTGTATTGCTGGAAGGGGGGAAAGTTGCGCTATCGCAAAGGGTTAGTTAACAGCCGGACGAAACACCGGACACTCACCGGACACTTTGTCAATTTATCCCTAGATTGCCGAGGGGTAAAATCGCCAATTAATTGCAGAACCATCAATTACAGCACCGGACACTTTGTCCGGTCAACGCTCAGCGGACACTTTGTCCGGTCACTGTCCGGTGGTCTGAGGGATATTGCACATAACTCGTTGGGTAATATGAGGATATTGCACCGGACACTTTGTCCGGACAGACAGTATTTACACCACCGGACAGACACTCCTCCCCCTTTAGGGGGAGTGTCCGGGTGTCCGATTTAAAGAAACGCAAGCCCCTTATGAGGATGCTTGAAGCGCCATGAAATCTGACGGTGCCCTATTTCGGAGCGTGGTCCCCGTGAGCGAGGTGCTGGTCTACCTCGCCGGTGACCGCTATCTCGATAAGCGGGAAACGGCGGCCTACCTGTCTGTGTCGGTGCGCACCCTCGAAGGATTGCCCGGGCTGAGGCGATACCGTCTCAATAAGGCCGTGAGATATCGGCGCAGTGAACTGGATGCCTGGATGCAGGCTCACGCCGAAACCAGGGAATCAACACCGGCGCCGGTCGGCGGTCTTCGTGGACTGCTCCAGGCATCGAAAAAGAGGGCGCTGAAAGAGGAAGAAATCGAGGAAAAGAACATCTTAATCGTGGGTCACAAGGGTTAAATGCTTATGACACAAGATGATGGAAACAGGGGTCAGCCAGCGGGTGCGCCTGGAGAGCAGAAAGAGGACGAAATTCCTCCTTCAAAGCCCAAAGGCAAGTTCGGCGCCGGGGGACCGCCCGGGAACCAGAAGGGTCTCAGGCACGGCGCCTACTCTCCTCGCCTAAGTCCCGAGGAGGAAAGGGAGCGCGACCACTTGGAGAACGACCTTATAGCGGACCTGGGTGGTGATGTATCCACGGCTCAGAAGGTCCTCATTCGCCGGATCAGCTTAATTGAAATCCGCCTTCGCCGATGCGAGCGGG